>CAIYBQ010000091.1 GCA_903924445.1 uncultured Armatimonadota bacterium
AGACCGTACACGTATGGCTCCGCAAACATCCTTTACGCCACCAAACAACCAGCCGGTACCGGTGCAGCATCCAGCGCCAATGCAGGTGCAGGCAAGTGCTGGTGGGATGTCTGGTAACCGCGTGTTTGTCGCCGTGATTGGTGTTGTCGTGGTCCTGATCGGCCTTGGGATTGGGGCGATTGCGCTCCGGTCGGCAACAAGCCGCGCGGGTGCGGGGATGGCGGCTGATTCATCGGATGACACGTACAACGCGGCAAGCACCCGCTACAATGCAAAAGACTTTGCCGGTGCGCTTCCCCTCTTTCAGCAGGTTCGGTTAGCACCGGGAACGCGCGCGGAGACAAAGCGCAAGGCTGAGGATGGGACTGTCTTTTGCTATATTGGGCTCGCCGAGCTGGCAAAAGAGAAGCAGGACTTTGCGGCGGCCTTGAAGTGGTACGACGAAGGATTGCTCATAAAGCCCGCGGATGCAAACTTGCTTAAGCTTCGTGCTCAGGTCGCAGAAATCGTAGCAAGCCAGGGCGGCGCCACACCCGCACCCGCTCCAGAAAATGACCAAACACAACACTTCCCAGCTCCGCAGCGCTCCGATGTGCCATCTACGACGGGACAGGATTTCCAGCAGCAGAATGAGAAAAACGCACAGGATGCACAAGTGCTCTTACAGCAGGGAGACACTGCGTTCAATCAAGGCAACATCGATCAAGCAACGACATTCTGGCAGCAGGCAAGGGACAAAGGCATTGGCACAGCTGTCTTCGAAATGGCACAGCAACGCATTTTGACGGGTCATCCCTAAGAGCACTCAGCGCCACTCTCCACGCCTTCCCCGCGTGGAGGTTTGCCATCAGTATCGGGTTTAATAGTCGCATAGGAGCTTTCGCCAATGTTGCACGGAATAGAACGCCTTGTTGACCTCACCGGGATTAAAACCAGCGGTGACTTCTCTGTCAGCCATGACACCGTCCGGGATGCCATCCACGCTGGAGATGTAGAAGCACTCGGCGCGATTCCGGGGCACTTTGCCGGTACAAGCCGCGATGGACAAACTGTCCGCATGGCCCGCACCGTTGGTCAGCCGCTGCGCTACTTTGTGGCGAAAATGTTCCATGGCCCATTCCTCGTCGTCGCGGAGCGGATGGACACCATTTACGACTGGTGTGTCAGCCAGAATATCGGCTGGCAGTTTGACCCGATGTACACCCGGATGGTCCCCGCTCACTACCTGATTGAGCTCGATCAGATTGGCTGTCCGGATCCGGCGCCTCGCTGTCACCGGTTTTGGACCCCGGATGCAGGCAACGGACCCACAGATGTCAACCTCCTTGGGAAGGCCTATATCGAAGGCGCTTACACCGCGCTCAAGGGCTGGCTCGCCGGAATTCCAGCAGGTGACCCGATTGGCCTCGCGTTCAGCGGTGGGATTGACTCGACAGCAGTCCTCCTCCTCGCCCGCAAAGCCATGACCGACCTTGGCCGAAGTGCCGACCAGATTCGCCCATTCACCCTGGACCTCGGCGGCGGCGCGGATGCTGCACAGGCTGAGCGGATGGTAAATGAGCTAGGAATCGTATCCACCTGGGAGCGCATCACTGCAGACCCTAAGGAATACGATCTTATCGAGGCAATACGGACGATTGAGGACTATCACCCACTCGATGTCGAATGCGCGGCGGCGGGCATCTGCTTAATGCGGGGTATCCGGGAGAAGCATCCGGAGCTGAAATGGATGCTGGATGGCGATGGCGGTGATGAGAACCTCAAGAGCTACCCACTTGAAGACTCCGACCTGACATTGTCAAGCATTTTGCGGAACCCATTGCTGTACCAGGAAGGCTGGGGCATCGATGCCATCAAGCACAGCATGACCTACTCCGGTGGCCTTTCCCGTGCCTATGTACGCAGCTGGGCCCCGGCAGAGCGCTTTGGCTTTAGCTGCTTCTCGCCATTTACGGACCGCCGGGCGATGTCCGCGGCAGTTACGATTCCATTCAACACAATCCTCGATGGCTCCCTCGAGCGCCTGTATTCCCTCAAGGGTGAGCTGGTCGCAAGCGGTGTCCGCCAGGTCACCGGTGCCGACATGCCAGTGCAGCCGAAGCGCCGCTTCCAGGATGGCATCGCGCAGGCAGCCGCAACAAGTGCCGCCCTCGGCGGTGATACGGAAAACAATTCGGTCTATAAGGGCTGGAGGGTTGGCAAGGCGTGGTGCCGAAGGACATTCCTGCGCCAGTGGGAAGACCGCCTGCGAACCGCATGGGAAGAAGCCGAGCATGTGTCCGGCAACCACGTCCCGGGTCTGCCAGAGCCTCTGCTTCAGTAGAGCCATGCCAATCGCAGACATCAAGACCTACCTTGCGCCACTCTCGGATGAGCTCCGCCGGGAGTGGCCCAAAAACCGTATGGTCCACGTGGTTTTCCACGGCCATAGCGTGCCCGCCGGCTACTTCCGTACGCCGGTGGTCGACACCTTTCATGCCTATCCGCATCTGGTGCATGTTGGTATCAAGGCTACGTACCCGCATGCGGTGGTCAATGCCACCGTAACGGCTATCGGCGGGGAGAACTCGCTTAGTGGCGCGAAGCGCTTTGAAAGGGATGTCCTTTCGCTCCGCCCGGATGTCGTCGTTATCGACTATGCGCTCAATGACCGGGGCGTGGGGCTCGATGCGGCACGTGCCGCATGGACATCGATGATCACCGCCTGCCGCCAGAAGAACATTAAGGTGATTCTGTGTACGCCGACGGGTGATACATCATCGAGGCGGAATGACCCAAACGATGCCCTTGTACAGCACACAGAGCAGATCAAGCGATTGGCTGCGGAGCATGAGGTTGGCCTCGCGGATGTGTTTTCCGCATGGTCGGCTACGATTGCAAAAGTTGGCGAACCGGTCCTGCACAGCCAGGGGAACCATCCAAGCTTTGATGGCCATAAAGTCGCCGAAAGCGTCATCACTCCGTGGTTTACCGCGCCCTTAAAGGGTCGTTAGTGCACACGCTTCCGATGTCACATGCCGCATACCCGGCAAAGCCACAGGAGCAGAGTGCCTGGATCACCGGGCGTCGTCCCGAGCGGAACATCCACGATGTTCGCAAGCCTTATCACGCGATGCTGGAGCAGGAGGTTGGCCCGGATGGCCAGCTTTGGGATGTTGCTACGCTGTTTCTGGTGAACAAAGAGTGTCCGTTTCGCTGCCTGATGTGTGATTTGTGGAAGAACACAACGGTTGATGCGGTGAGTGCCGACGATATCGTGGCGCAGGTGGAAGCAGGTCTTGCGGTAACGGGGCGGGGCCGGGCGGTCAAGCTCTATAACAGTGGGTCGTGGTTTGACCCGGCGGCGGTTCCGGTAAGCGCGTATGAGCCGGTTGCCCGGCTTGTGTCTGGCTTTGAGCGTGTGATTGTTGAGAGCCACTGCGCATTTCTTGGTGAGCGCGCGGAGCAGTTTTTGATGTTACTGCGGCGTTACAACCCAAATGTTGTTCTCGAGGTTGCGATCGGACTTGAGACGGTGCACGAAGAGCTGCTGAAACGGCTCAATAAGCGCGTGACGACGGCAGATTTTGTAGCGGCAGCGGAGTGGCTTCGCATGCGCGAAGTGGCCTTGCGGGCATTTGTGTTGCTTCGACCTCCGTTTCTCACCGAAGAGGAAGGGCTGGAGTGGGCAAAGCGGACCATCGATGTCGCAATCGACAACGGAGCCACGTTTACGGCATTGATTCCGGTTCGCGGTGGGAATGGCGCAATGGATGTCCTTCGCGCCGCGGGAGACTGGGCTCCACCAAGCCTTGCAAGTCTTGAAGCTGGGTTGCGACATGGACTCTCGATTTCAGAAAAACTCTCACACCAGCGCGTGACTGCGGACATTTGGGACATTTCCCTCTTCTCCGATGCCGGTGATGCCGACAGCGCAGCGATTATCGAGCGTGTTACGCGGATGAATATCGAGCAGCGATGCTAACCGCTGCCCCAGCGGGCTGTCTAAAGGTAATCGGCAGGTCGGCCTAACGCGCATCGTCACGGACTATGCGGCATTTACATGTTTATGCGATAACACACATCAAACCGGCTCACGAAGCGATGACTTTCTTCCGATACGGAGCTAACCCATGTGGAGCCGCTTTGTAGAGGAAAGATCAACCGCACGTTTGACTTCGGCAACTGGTCAATGTTTGTTGATGGCTTTTATTAGCGAACGCCCCTACGTACCGCCGCGGATACTACATCTAGATTACTAAGCTGCCAGTCAATCGTTTGCAGTGTATCTTTGAGGACCTCCGCATGATCCGGGAGCATCCGACGTGGAAGAATCCCATCCATAATGCTCTGGTCGTAACTTGCTTCCATCACATTGTAGGCAAGAGCAGCGCCCGGTAAGGCTTCGATCTCCGTTTGACCAAGCGGAACAACCTTGGTGTACCCTGCGACGAACGCCTCAATACAGTCCATTCTGACCGTGGCGGGGGCACCTTGGCACCAACGGAACCGAATCCGACGTGACAAATATTTGGCAATGTCCCAAATGGGCGGCCCATTTGGAAGATGATCAAAATCAATAAATCCGATACCCCTACCTTGAGCCAGATGAAGGACATTGTCTGGCGTGAAGTCTCCATGAATAACCTGGAGAGGCAATTTGCTGAGCCGCTGTAGGATTTCATCCCGTACCGCATCAATCCTACGAAGAAGGTCATCCGACAAGCGCAGCCCGTTGGTTATGCCACCTTCTATATCCTCAGTGTATGAACCAAGAGGCTGCGAATAACGCGACATCGCTTGGTGCAAATATGCTGTGGCACTGCCGACCTCGGACTCAAAGCGAGGGATGTCTGCTGCAAGTCGATGCTCGTGTTCAAAAGCGCGCATCAGTACAAAGGAATCCTCCGTCGGCCCCGCGGTAATAGCACCATCATCGGTTAGCAGAAAAGCCGGTACACACACACCTTCTTCCAGTAAGTGGATGATCATGCGATATTCGCTTAAGACTGGCAGATTACGCCACGGCCCGAGGCGCTTAAGAAAATATCGTTCGCCGTGTACAGACTCTACTGGCCACAACTCCCGGACATTGTCGCCGATTTCAAGCATAGGATTCTCACCTAGAAGCGTCTGCCATTCAGCCAAGCACATCAGTAACTGGGATTTCTCAAATGCCATTTTCCGTACCCTCGATTACATTGTCCATCCCTAACAGCGCTGACCACAATTTCTACTTTCGCACAGCGAACGACAGGTTAAATTCACGCGTGGTCGCGCCAAAACACCATCGTGCGTTTATGGATACGCTCCTAATGATGTCGGATGATAGTCTACACCTGTTCACAAGCGACTACGTTTGGTGGCTCAGTTCGATGATCACGAAAGGCAAGTTCTGACGCTCGGGTCAATACACAGGCGCTAAGAGGGTGTGCGAACATTTTCAGAGTGTTCGTGACCGGTCGATTACACAGCAGTCACGGGTTCAATTGTCGACGGTGTATTGTAACCATGTCGCAACACTTGAGTAAGGATGAATGATAGAGCAATGCAGACTGTACTACCGCTGCACGAGGCAACATTTGGCGAGTACACATTTAGCACTGAGCCATCCCGTATCGATACCGACTGGGCCATCGAAGCACTTTTGGCAACATATTGGGGAAAGCACAGAACCGCCGACATGATCCGCGAAAGCTTTCGCCACTCGCTGGTGTGCGGGCTCTATAAACGAAATCGTCAGGTGGGTATCAGCCGGATCATCACCGACTATGCGACGTTTGCGTATCTATGCGATGTCTACATCGACCCGGCGGAGCGTGGAAACAAGGTTGGAACTTGGATGGTCGACCAAACGCTTGATTTGCCACATATGCCCAAGCTGCGTCGCTGGGTGCTGTTCACACAGGATGCCCAAGACCTTTACCGCAAGTTTGGCTTTGAAAATCCGGCTTATCCGGAGCGTGTGATGGAGCGTCACGACACGTAATAAATTACCCTTGTGACGTATGTTCACCGCGTAGCAATGTCATGGGAAAATGCGCGAAATTGCCGTCTTACAGGATTATTACAGGCTAATTTACACTTAATTTACACTTACGTTTCCTGCCAGTTTACGGACATTCCCCCTAGACTTGCATTCGTAATGATTGCTAACTCCCGTCCGCTACACTTCGTCCCACATGCGGGTTCTGCGATGCCTTTGCAGAGCAGCCAGTATGGTGTAACTGACAACCTGCACCGCGAGAGTCGTTCCCCGATCTCCGAGACCAAACCGGTTCGAACGCCGGATTGCGTTGTCGTTTGTCTGGCATACGCATCGGAGCGCAGTGAGATTGTCCCACTCAAGCCTCTAGAGTTGCGTGGACCAGGGCTTGTCCTGATGGCAACGTACGACAAGCCAAAGGAGCTCAGGATGCCCAGCTACACAAGTCAACCATCGGACAGCATAAAACCATCTTTCGCCGAGAACCTATTCCAGTTACTGTTGCTGATGTAATCGCAATACAGCTCTGCCACACCGCAAGTGTTCTTGAGGCCGACACTCCACACATCTAACACGACCAAATAAGCGTCTTACGTGCGCTTACGCCCAGCCACCGGTGAGCAAGGGCTTCTCGTGTGCCGATCCGGCTCTGTCTCTCGTTCGTGGAATCGTTCCACCGTACGTTCATAGTGTGGAGTGTTTTGCAATTTCTGCAGAGCACACTACGTATTTCTGATACAGAGTACTTCGATTCTGGCATTTGTCATGGGTACTGTAATGTGTGGAGATGTTCGCGAAGCCAAGCCATTTATTCGGTCTCACGCGCTTGGCGATGTCACACATCGGCACAAGAATCACAATTATTAACCACTTACGTACCCCTGTAATCGGGGACCAACTAATGTAGAATGTTTTTCACTAAGGTTTACTGGCCCCCTTCCACTGTAGATGCAACAATCGACAATCAGCATATATGGACCATTCCAAGCTCTTAATTCCAATGGAAATCGGGTAGAGCTTGCATCGACCAAAGCACGCCATATATTCACTGCGTTGATTCTTGCCTATCCTGAACCCGTTCAGCGAGAATCTCTTTCCAGAACGATTTGGCCGGACAGCTCGGATGAAAGCCGTAAAGTCCGCGTCCGCCAGGAAGTTGGC
>CAIYBQ010000092.1 GCA_903924445.1 uncultured Armatimonadota bacterium
CCAATACCTGAATATTGTGGGCGGCGTAATTATTGGGCGGCTGGTCGGCCCGGATGGCAGCGGGGATGCGTACTCACAGCTGCGCGTCTATGGAAGCATTGGCTACGTTATCGTCGCCCAGATCTCAGGTAAGCTGCTGCCGCAAAATGCGCAAATGTCCATTGATGACCTGCGGCCGGTTTACATTTATGGTCCGATGTTCTTTGCACTCGTAGCAGTTCTCGCCTGGTTTATTCCAGACCCACGCCGCGGACATCAACCAAACGCAGCGTTCGCCGGGCATACATCCGATGGAAAACATCGCCAGAGCAACCACGTCCCGGCACCACACCTGATTCCCCGCTATTTGCTTGCGTTCTTCTTTTACCAAGCAGCCCTCTATGGCGTGACGGGCAACCTGTCGCTTTACATCACCGAGCGGCTTCACGCAAAACCCAGCGCGCTTGCATCGTTCTTCATCGCAGGCGTCGTCGCCGAAATCATCATGATGATTCTCATAGGACGGATTTCCGACCGGTTTGGACGCCGGCCGGCTCTCATCGTGGCTTTTGTTGCACTGCCATTCCGCCTTTTGGGCTATATCTTCGCTCCGACACCCGCCTGGGCAGCAGCTGTCCAGGCGATGCACGGTCTGAACTATGGCATCATCGGAACCGTGGGGATCACGCTTGTCAATGACTGTGCTGAGGAACATCGACGCGGCACCGAACAGGCACGCCTCGGGGTGACCGCAAGCCTTGCGACGGCTGCCGGACAGTGGATCTGCGGATTTATCCTGCAGAAGGCTGGCTTCAACGAGATGTTCATCGCGATGACGGGGCTTTCGCTCATCGGCATCGCCCTCATGATATTCCGTGTACCCGAGACGCATCCGAGGTTCCGAAGAGCCGATATTTCCGCCGGGCTGTAAGCCTACTTCATTAGCTGCAGGCGGATACGGTTGATGTAGCGGACATCCCCATACGGCCGGCGCAGGACTTCACGCTCGAGGGTGATGACGGCGCGTCCGTCCATCGGGGACAGGGATGTCGTTGCAACGATGGAGCTTGTGCCGCCATCCGGCGCCGAGATGCTGACCTGTGTATCCCCGCGCGTCTCGCCGGCGCGCACGTGACAAATGCCATCCCCGTGAAGAGTTGCATCGATGCGTGGAGCATCCAAAGAACCGATACGCAGCCGTAGCGCGGTGTTGTCATTGGCACTCGATGACTTGGTTTCAAGCAGCGCGCGAAGGCCATCGGTTGCATCCGGGCCCGGCGTCTCCGCCTGCATGCCACGCATTGCCGAAACAAGCATCGCCATTTCTAAATGAATCGGTAGACAACCAAGCTCACCGTGGTTCGTTGACTCTGCCCGGAGTGTCATTTCACTAGCACCCGTTGGAACCATCGAGAACGTCATTTCGAGCGCCTCGATGCCGAAGTCGGTCGCAGCGTGTACGACTGGCTCAAGCACATCTTCGATGGTCTCGACTTCGACGACTGGCTCCACAAATGGAACCGGTTCGGCGACAGAAGCATCTATTTCTAACGGCAGGGCTTCAACGATTTCATCAACCTCGATCACAGGATCGACGTTCAAAGCATCATCGACCACAGAGACAACCGGCTGTGTAAATGTCACATCGTAGGCACCCCGCCGCCACGTGGCGAGCAAATCGCTCAGCTTGTCTGCCGGTAAGCTTGTGCTGTCTGATGGTTCATCCATGGTCGCTGATTCATCCTGTTCGGCATCAGGGTCAAGCGCGCTATCGATGCCAGTAACATCCTCCACGACATCTACATCGTCGGCAACCGTAGGTTCACTGGTTTCTTCCAGAGGGGCAACAGACTCGCGCTGCGCAGCGTCATCACCAAAGGAAACAACCGCTACGCCAGCATTATCATCATTTGTCGAAACCCAGACAACTTCCTCGATATCGTCATCCGTGTCGGATGGCTCATCCAAAGGCACTTCAGCTTCCGCGACATCATCAACAGGAAGCTCTTCTGTCAGCGGTTCATCGGATAGGGGCACAGTAATAGGAAGTTCGTCTGCCACTTCGATGACATCGGTGATGGCTTCTTCTTCCGCTCGTACCGTCTCTGCAGTCGGAGGACCTGCAACAATATAAACAACCGGTACTGGTTCTTCTGGCATTGCTTCTACCGCGGGTGTCGTGCGCTCTGGTAACAGTGGCTCAAGCAGGGCATCCGGGCTGATAGCAGGCGTTTCGACGTGTCCGAGGACTGGTCCTGTGTTCGGCTCGCCTGCCGGAACCAGAACACCGCCAATGACGCGGGCACCGCTACGCTGCAGCGTTGTGAGGACGTTTTTACAGCTTGGCATTTGGGAATGTCCAACTCGCAGGGCGATGATTACGCCATCTGCCTGGTGGATGATCTTGCTGCCGGGTTCCCCCGCGTGTACGGGTGGTGTATCGATAATGATGATGTCGGCAAGCTGCGGCAAATGGGATTTCAACATCCGCTGCATGGTTGGCGATTCAAGAAGCGCGCTCGCATCGGAGACCTGCATCCGGCCCGCCGGGACGACATAAAGCCCTGGGATGCCCGATTCGTGAACGGCATCCGATGGGCTCGAAAGATTTCCGACGAGCATTTCGACCAGACCTGGCGCGATGCTCATTCCGGTGTGTGCGAAGAGTTCGTGCAGCTGCGGGTGACGCAGGTCGGCATCGATAAGGAGGACAGTTTTCCCCTGACGAACGGCGGCGCAAGCAAGGCTTGCGGCGATACTGGTGCGGCCTTCGGCGCGTTCAGCGGATGTAACCGCAAAGGTAACGCCACGTGGCATCCGCCTTGCGATTTCATCGTAGAGCTTGTCGTAAGCGGCAGAAACGGTCCCGATGCCATGGCGTGCAGAGGTTATATCTGCCAGCACAGCGAGCTGGAGGTCACGTTTTATTTGCGGTGCATTTTCCGCCCGCCTGGTTCGAAAGCCGAGATTAAACATAGCCTGATGCCGATAGCCACCCCGCAAGAGGTGTGCCACATAGGATTGTCGGTGTCTACCGGCGCGGGCTGGAGGCTTTTCCTAGAGCTCTACCAGTCGTGCGCTGATGGTTCCTTCGACACCGCGGATTTCTGCCATTGTCGCATCTGATACCGGACCATCGAGAGAAAGGGCCATGACGGCTGTACCTTGCCGGAACTCGCGTCCGAGGTACATACCAGCGATGTTAGCGCCGGCCTCGCCCAAAATGGAACCGATTTTACCTACCATACCCGGTTTATCAAGGTTGCGTATCATGATATGGAATCCCTCTGGGCGGAAGTCCATCGAGTAGCTGTCCAACATCACAATGTGCGGATCACTCTTGCCAAAAATCGTTCCGATATGTGTGTGTTCCCCATTGTTATCGGTTGCAACCAGCGTGAGCGTCTGGCCCCATTCTTCCGCTTTGCCGCGAGTGGTTTCCGACACACTGATGCCGCGCGATTCCGCGAGTGCTGGAGCATTTACATAGTTGACGCTATCGGAAAGCACTGGCTGGAGGAGACCTTTCAGCAGTGCGCGTGTGATGTGCACGGTTTGACGACGATCGAAGTCACCGGCAAAGCCAACTTCAACATGCGTGATGTTACCTTTGGCGAGCTGTGCCTGGAGGCTGCCCATTTTCTCAGCGAGGCGGAGCCATGGTGCAGTTTTCTGAAGGACTTCCGGCGCAAGGGATGGCATGTTGACCGCAGAGCGCGCCGAACCGCCTGTAAGTACATCCACGATTTGCTCAGCAATATCGACCGCGACACCAACTTGTGCTTCTTCTGTGGATGCGCCGAGGTGCGGTGTCGCCACAACATTTGGATGTAGGACAAGCGGATGCGTGGGATCGACAGGTTCGCTCTCCCAGACATCGAGCGCTGCAGCGGCGACCTTCCCGGATGCAAGCGCATCGAGAAGAGCCGTCTCCTGAATAATTCCGCCGCGGGCTACATTGACGACACGAACTCCATCCCGCATTTTTCCAAAGGCTTCCGCGCCGATCATGCCGGATGTTTCCTTAAGCTTTGGAACGTGCACTGTAATGAAATCAGCCTCAGCGTAGAGGGCATCCAGATCGAGTAAGCGAATACCAAGTTCCGCAGCTTGTTCAACCGACAGGAAGGGATCGTAGGCTACAACGCGCATTTCCATCGCAATAAGGCGCTTTGCAACTTCGCGGCCAATTTTTCCAAGTCCGATGACACCAACCGTCTTGCCATAGACTTCAATGCCCACAAACTTCGAGCGCTTCCACTCACCGGCTTTCATGGATGCGTGTGCCTGAGGAACATTTCGGGCCATGGAGAGCAAAACAGTTACGGTCAGCTCAGCCGCTGCAATCGTATTGCCTTCGGGTGAGTTGACCACGAGGATGCCCTGGTTGGTTGCAGCGGCAACATCGATGTTGTCTACGCCGACGCCAGCACGTCCGATGATTTTGAGGTTTGTCGCCGCCGCCAGAATATCCGCGGTGACTTTGGTTTCAGAGCGCACCGCAAGGGCATCGTAGTCGCCGATAATCGCTTTCAGATCGGCTGCAGCAAGACCGGTCCGGATATCAACATCGAATCCAGCACGGCGGAGCACTGCAACACCTTCGGCGGCAACGGGATCACTTACGAGTACTTTGGGCATAACATCATCCTGAATATATTGAACAACTGAACACAAAAAGAATATCACGCAGGCAAATGCCAACTGGATTCCGTTGAAGGGCCGCAAGCGAATAGTGAAATGCCTGCCTTGCTGAAAAAATGCTGATGCGCAAGCACCGCAAAGTCAATAGTGCTCGGCTTTCGTCTGATTTAGCGCCGGAAACGGTCACGCAGACCGAACAATGTCATAAATGCGGAGCGTGAGGTGTACCACGCGAGACCAAGCGCGAGGATTCCAGCAAAGACCGCCGCCATCGGAAATCCGCGCAAACCCTTAACAAGAGCAAAACCCGCAACCAAAAATGCGACCGCTGAGAGAAAATCAATAAACCAGGGCCGCGACTGTTTGACGGGCCCGAGCTGGCGACTCATTTTTTTGTACGTTTCCGGACGCTATCCTTTAGCTCACCAAGATATGTCTTGAAGCCAAAGCGGCGCATTTCCTTCCAAATGTCATCAAACTTCCAGCCACAGTCCGCAGCCCGGTAGATTCCAATCATCGCGCCCGTTCGGTCTGCTCCGTGTTGGCAGTGAACGAAGACTGGTTTGGTTTTGGCCTGCCGGATGATGGCCATAAATTCTTTGACTTGCTTATCGGTCGGTGCTTCCCGTCCCATCCGGATCCGGGTGCGCTGCAGTCCGAGGCGTTTCGCCGCCGCCGCTTCGTCATCCTGGCCTTTGCGTTCAATCCGCAGGTCGATGACATGAACGACGCCAAGCTTCTTAAGTTCTTCGAGGCCTTTCGCCGTCGGAGCCGCTCCCCGGTAGATGCCAGGTGCCACGACCGCAAAGTTTGGGAGATCTTTGGGATTCACTTTCGGTTCAGTTGCGGGTTTTTGAAAAAACAACATTATGCTGCATCCTCCAAGTGGCGGGTGTCATTCAGACGCTCAACACGCCAAATGGAATCTCCCCCGCGCTGAATGATCGTAAGGCCTGTGTTTGAAAGCAAGCATCCCGGCGGCTCATGGTGCCCAAGCCCCGGATAAAGCACATCGGCGATAATCGCCTTTAAACTTGCCCCGTGCCCGACAATCATGATCGAACTGTCATCTGGATGTCGGTTCAGAACATCGGATAACCCCGCCGTCATGCGGTTGTAGACATCCAACCACGCTTCGCCATCGTGTGGACGCGTGTGTCCCGGCCAGAGCTCAGCGCACTCGGCGCGTGACTTCCCTTCCCAGCTGCCGTATCCCCGCTCACGGAATGCTGGCATCTGGTGATGAACCGGCTGCCCGATGGACATCGCCAAAATTTCCGCCGTCTCCACTGCCCGACTGAGGTCACTTGAGTAAACAACCGTAGGCAACAGGTCAGCAGACAAACGCGGCAGGACTGTGGCAAGTCGTAATGCCTGCTCACGCCCAACATCTGAGAGAGGGATGTCGGTCTGACCTTGCCAGCGACCTGCCGCATTGTGTGCCGTCTCTCCGTGACGCACGAGGAGAAGCGTGGATGTCACTTATTGGCCAGGCGTTGAAAACTGGGTGGCATCAATCTTCGGCATCCCGGGAGCCTCAGCCAATGCCGTGTAAAGTTCAACGCCTACGACCTGTGAAATCTTTCCAGTCTTATTGTCGAGAACCCAGAAGCTTGGGGTGGACTGAACGCCGAGTCCGGAGACACGGTCACGGAGGGTCTGAATCTTCTTGACGTTCTCGTCACTTTGGATATAAGACTTGGTCGTGGCAAAGTTCAAACCGGCAATTTTCGCACGGTCATCGACAAGCGCATCATTCCATGCTGGGTCGGTATCGGTGAACATCGCATCGTAGTACTCCCAGAACTTCCCTTGATCACGTGCGGCATCCCCGGTGAGGGCAGCCTGCAGCGAATACTGGTGAATTTCTTCGATTGGGTAGTGGACGAAGCCAAACTTGACAGAGATCTTCTTTCCGAGGTCTTTGCAGACGGCAGCATACATTTTGCGGCAAAGGGGACATTGAAAGTCGGCGAATTCGATGACTGTAAAGCGGGCATCATCAGGGCCCTTGGTCGGCGCCAGCTTCAATACGCTATCAAAGTCTTCCTTCTTAATTACGACTGGAGCCGGTTTGTTCACGCTGGGTTTGTTTGGCTTGTCGAACATCGAGCCATCTCCACTCATCACGAGAAAGCCTCCGCCAACCGCCACAATCACACCCATCACAATCAACATTTTCGCTTCACTGGTTATCTTCATTGGATAGCTCCTTAAATGGTTGGAGGCAGTGTCTGCCGTCCGGATTGGCGCTGTCCGCGCCACTCAACGATGTAAACAATCAGCATAAATGCCATGACGACTTCGGACGCAAGGCACCACTTGCAAAATGCATGGATAACGACTGCTTGGATGTACATCAGGATAACCGATGCCAGCACGCCGGCAATCAGACCCAGCCCCTGCAGGCTATGTGCTACGCGGATGAGCTGCGTCGGGAGCGGTAACAGTCGGATAGCGGAGAGGATTAGGAGGCCGATGTAACCGGCGGTGCCCCAGGCGGCAATCGGAAGGCCTGTGCCGACCGGGAACCGGGAGTAAGGGCTGAGTGCGACGGTGGCGCAGCCGCCGGAGCGTCCGCATGGGATGAGCTCAGGGGTGGCATGCAAATTCCAGAGGTAGCCTGCGATCAGGATACCGATGATGGATAAGGTCAAAATAAACCCATTGAAGGCTTTGTTTTGCATGCGTCTGACTCCATCCCCGATAGCGGTTCAGGCGCCGAATTGTACCATCGTGGAGAGGACTGTCAGAGAGTCCTAGTGTGACCGATTATTAATGTCTGGCTATCAGCGCAAGCCAGCGGCAAACTTGCGGATTGCATCATCGGGTAGGGGTGCGATTACGACATGCATCACGCCATCGGCGTTCCACACATACCCACGCCGTCCACCTGGGATTTGTCGGAACGCAGGCTCGCTTGTCGCTGGCCCCCGCCCACCCTTAATCCGGGAATAGGACAACACACTCGTTCCATTTCCCCAGTGCTGCGTCACCCACTTGCCACCATTCGTGACTTCCACAAATTGCGGTGTGTAGCCAGCAGGGACATTTGTGGATGTCCGAAACGCAATTCCAGCCTTTTCGGCATCTGCAAAGGTCGCGTGGATAACGCTGACATCCCGCTTGATCGAGATACCCGCCGGGGGCTTTGGCTCGGAAAAGTCGATGGCTTTGAGGTCAGCATTGAGCTGCACGGATGTGAAGTACGAGGAGCGGAGCACGCGTCCTGAGCTATCCCGCTCTTCAGATTTGAGCTGCAGGCCTGTCTCGCGGTCAATCCAAAACTTGCGGGTGATGCCCATAGCATCGAGTCTTGGCGACACGACAACAATATCGACAGGGCGTCCAGCAATCGCATCATCGCCAGTCTTGACCGCTTTCAGCGAGTCTTTCAGCTGAACGAGAAGCTCACGATTACGGTCGGCGTTTTGCGACTGCATCGAGTTACGCTCGACCAATGTACCCATGCGTAGTGACAACACCCACCAATGCTTGAGGTCATCCACGATGACATCGCCGCGCTTGTCGGCCGATTCACGCCGGGAGCCACGCTTAGGGTCTACCCAGACATCAAACTCAACCGTACCGCCTCGGAATGTCACCACTTCACGCGCTGAATACGCAACAGACTTCGTCGCACGAGTCATCCGGAAGAGCGCACGACGTGCATCCCGTTCTTCGTGAGGCCCATCGAAGTGACGACGCTCACCGCCATCTTGCCGTTGCTTTGACTGCCGGTCAGGGGATGTTTGTGCCATAGATGCTGAAGCTGTAAGCATCAACAGGCCAGGCAAAAGCATCGCATGCCAGAGCGCGATTTTCACCAGGATCCGCCGGTTGCCATATCGGATGCAACGACGACGACACCGGATGTATCTCCAAGGCTTTGGGTTGCGCTTGCGGCATGGTGTTGGTTTGCGAGCTCGGAGAGAACTGCAGTTTCATCGGATGCCGCTGCGGTCTGTACGGCGCCAGTCTTTACGGTTGGCACACGGGAGACATAGACAAAGCCAAGGCTTGCGACGACCGATGCCACTGCAACGACAGGAATCGCCACGTGTCGACGGCGCGCAGGCTTGACATAGGATGGTAACCAAACGCGCATCCACCACGGGGACGGCTTGAGCTTGACATCGGCAATGCGGGCTGCAAGCCGCGCTTCGAAATCCTGCCTTGGTTCAACGGATGGAAGTGTACGGAGCAACGTCTGAGTCATCCGGAGCTCACGCTCAATCGTGCGGCAAACCTGGCACGATGCCATGTGACGCTCGAAAGAGATACGGTCATCGGTGGAAAGGTTTCCATCGATGTAGCCGACAATCGTCTGCTCCGCGTTGGGACACGTAATCAACTTGGTCTCCATCACTCTGTCTCCAAATAGGGTCGCAGCGAATCCCGCAGTGCGACGCGTGCGTTGAATATCCTTGACTTCACCGTTCCGAGCGGGATTCCCTCCACGCCGGCGATTTCGTCGTAAGACATCCCTTCGACATCAAACAGAATCACTGCAGAACGCAGCTTTGCGGGCAATTTAGCCAGCGCGCTCTCAATATGATCGGCAAGCTCACGGCGCCCCACGAGGACCTCAGGAGCCATCGACATGTCTGGGACATCCCGGGATGCTTCTTCTTCGCCGACCTGTATAGGTGCATCGAGTGATGTCACCAGCCGGCGGGAATTCTTTGTTCTCCGGAAGCGGTCCACGGCGAGGTTTCCAGCGATCCTGAAGAGCCACGTTGAGAGGCTGGCCTCAGCACGAAATTTGCCGATGTTTGTATACATCCGGATGAAGACTTCCTGTGTAAGGTCATCCGCATCCTCAGCATTCCCGGTCATGCGATAGAGGTAGTGATAAATCTTGGTCTTATAGCGGGCAACAATCGCATCAAATGCAGACGCATCAGCGCGTTGGCACCGTGCTATAAGCTCGGCATCCTGGTGCATTGTTATTGATGGTCTCCAAAATGTGGCGATTGGCATTGTTTTCGCATTCGCAAGCATTGGTTGATGCCTGACGACTCCATGCGTACTCTGACGTACCACAGGTTGTCAAGGTTCAATCATACCCTCGGATGTCGGCTGGAAAGGCTCTGCGCGTGTAACATGAATTTGATGACTGTCGAGTTGACGTTGGCAAGCCTTACGAAGCGCTATGGTGGCCGAAAGATATTGAATAAGCTTGAGCTGACTGCAGCCGGCGGCGAGATTATCGGCGTCTTCGGTCCAAATGGCTCCGGTAAAAGCACCTTACTCAGGTGTATCGCGGGGCTCCTTCGCCCAAGCGCCGGCGACGTAAAATTACGCGTCAACAATGCCGATTGCAGCGCTCCAGCATTGCTCCGCTCGATGGTCGGCTATGTCTCCCCTGAGCTAAACCTCTATCCTGAGCTGTCGGCGCGGGAGAACCTCCAGTTTTTCGCGGCTGTAACAAGTCGCCCGAGCAAGCCTATTCCGGAATTGCTGGCGCATGTTGGTCTCGGCAAGCGCCTCGATGACCCGATTGGCAATTACTCAAGCGGGATGCGGCAGCGGGTACGCCTCGCCCTTGCGGCACTGCATGAGCCGGCGATTCTTCTCCTGGATGAACCGGGCCTGGCTCTTGATGAAGCTGGTCAGGAAGTTGTCCTGACGATGATCCGAGAGCAGCAGAAACGCGGCGGGATTGTCATTCTTGCGACAAATGATCAGCGTGAGCGTGAGCTCGTCCAGAGGCATATCCATGTGGGTTAAAGAAACGCTGGCGATTGCCGGCAAGGAGCTGCGAACGGAGTGGCGTTCCCGGGTTGCGCTCGCAAGCCTTGGACTCTTTGTGGCATGTTCCATTGCACTAGTTGCCCTCTCGACGGCACGTATCCCCCTCAATGGTGAAGGTGGAAAAGAAATCGGAAGCCAGATTGCGGCAGCTCTTATCTGGATACAAGTCTGCTTTGCGAGTGCGATGGGCCTTGGCCGGGCGTTTGTCGTGGAGTCTGAGCGCGGGACGATGACGGCGCTCCGCTTGCACACGCGGGCGACTGCGGTGTGGGCAGGGAAGTTTATTGGAAACACACTGCTGCTGCTTGGGGTCTGTGTGATTACGGTCCCGATGACCTGTGGTGTCCTCGGCGTCACCGTCAAGCACCCCTTTGCATTGATTGCGGTGGTGATCCTGGCGGCGATCGGGATGGGAGCTGTCTTTACAACAACCGGTGCCCTCGTCGCACAGACCAGTGCACGTGGTGGCTTGCTGGCAGCACTCTCGTTTCCAGTCTTGTTACCAGCGTTTGTTAGTGGTGTGGATGGGACACTCCGCGCAATCGGTTGGCGGTTGTCGGCATCATCCGCATTCCTCGATACATCGGGGGGAATCCTCGTGCAATTACTGAGTTATGCCGTCCTAGCGATTGCGGCATCACTCTTGCTATTCGATGCTATCTGGAACGACTAAAAGTAAATAGAGTTTATATGTTTGGAATTTCAATACATTGGACCTGATGTTCCGAACATTTTTGACAATCATAGGACTATACGTGTGCTGTAGGTAGAATCTAGGATGTAGGTGTTAGTAATACATCGATGATGCCAGTGGCACGTGGAACCCGGGACAAACGATAGGTGGTACGTTAATTTTATGGAACGAGAAATGACGCCGGTAGCAAAAGGAGCACTTTTTGTGTTTACTGCAGGCTGCCTAAGCTACATATTCCTCAAGGTACCAGCAGCACAAGGGTTCGCAAACCCTGACCTCGCCCGTCTCGTAACCATGCACCTTCCTTGCGCCTATGTTGCCTTGGTTGCTGCTGTGATCGCTGCCTGGCACGGCATTGCCTATCTCCGCAAGCGCGACCTGTCATCCGATATCAAGTCGTATGTCGGAGCGAAAATCGCTTTCCTTTACTGCTTCCTTACAACCATCACGGGCTCGATGTTCGCAAAGGTTCAGTGGGGTTCGTATTGGAACTGGGATCCCCGCCAAACCGCGGTTGCTGTTCTTCTGCTTGTCTACGCGGCGTACTTCACGCTCCGAGCCAGCATCGAGGATCCTGAGCGCCGCG
>CAIYBQ010000093.1 GCA_903924445.1 uncultured Armatimonadota bacterium
AACCTGTATGGAGACATTGGAATCCTCACGCAGCTGACCGCGTCATCTTCATTCCATGTAGAGACGGGAGTTGCGACGGCGATTGCATTGCTGCTCTTTGGTGGTGCTGCTGGTAAAAGCGCGCAGCTTCCGCTGTTTGTATGGCTTCCAGATGCGATGGAAGGTCCTACACCGGTTTCTGCTTTGATCCACGCTGCTACGATGGTAACGGCAGGTATTTATCTGGTTTGTAGATTCCATCTCCTCTTCGAGATGTCGCCGCTTGCAATGCAGGTTGTTGCATGGACCGGTGGACTTACCGCATTAGTAGCCGCATGTGCTGGAGTGGCTCAGTGGGACATCAAGAAGGTGCTCGCTTACTCCACCGTGTCTCAGCTCGGATTGATGTTCGTTGCATGTGGCTGTGGTGCGTTCACTGCAGCGATGTTCCATGTAACGACGCACGCATTCTTTAAGGCGCTTTTATTCCTTGGGGCTGGTGCAGTAATCCATGCCCTCCACGGCGAGCAAGACATGCGCAAGATGGGCGGACTTGCCTCAAAGATAAAGTCAACCCACCTGTTGGTTCTTATTGGAACTATCGCCATCGCGGGAATCCCGCCGCTTGCTGGATTCTGGTCAAAAGATGAAATCCTCCTGGCCGCCTTTGATCACAATCGTCCGGTCTATGGATTAGCTGCTGCGACCAGCGCACTCACCGCGTTCTATATGTGGCGGATGTATATGCTCACCTTCCAAGGTTCCAGCCGGGTGGATGAACATACTGCGCATCACTTGCACCATCCAGATACCCGTATAGTATTGCCGTTGGCAATCCTGGGGATTCTTAGTGTTGTTGCGGGATTCATGAATGCTCCTGCCGTAGGTTTACACTTCTACTCCGATTGGTTGGCGCCTGTTATCCCTTCGCCAGAACATTCCCACAACAGTGGCTTAGTGATGGGTATCAGTGTTGTTGTTGCGTTGGTGGCATCCGCAATATCTGTAGCGAAGTACAAAACCTTCACAGTCGGCACCGGTGAAAAATCAAGCCCAGTGTTTGCGTTCTTCGCGTCGGCGCTTCGCTTCGATGACCTCTATGCAGCCATCGTCGTAAAACCGCTAACTGCCGCCGCCGCGTGGTCCAACTTATCGGTTGAACGAAACGGCGCCCGTGGACTACTACGCCTTGGTCATTCAAGCGTGGATTTCGTCGGAAAGTCTGTCCGACGCTGGCAAAGCGGAATTGTGGGTGACTATATCCTTAGCATGGCTATCTGCTTGATTGTCATTGTTTCAGTGGTCTTAATTGCTGGAACCCGAGGAGGCAACTGATATGAATGAACTTATTCTGGTGATTGTTGCCTTACCCTTGATTGCAGCAGTGATAGCTAGCCTTGTGCACGAAAAGTCGGCAAAGTCCATTTCTATTATCGGAAGCGCCATAGCGTGTTTGCTCTCAATACTGGGAATCACTACTGGTGGCACGATTGACAGAGGCTTCCACCATGTCTTCAATGCACCTTGGTTGCCAAAACTTGGGCTGATGTTCAGCTTTGGACTCGACGGGATGTCATCCCTTTTGGTACTGCTTACCACGTTCCTAACGGTTATTGCGGTCATCGTAATCCCTGCACCTAAGAACGCTGTACGAGCCTATTACCTGTCTATTCTTGTAGCCGGGGCCTTAACAAATGTCGCATTCGCATCGTTGAACATCTTGTTGTTCTACATCGCCTTCGAAGCAGCATTGATTCCTGTTTTGATTGCGATTGGGATGTTCGGTGGTGGAGACCGAAGCAAAGCTGCAATCCAGTTTTTCGTATTCACTGTTATTGGTTCGCTCCTCCTTCTGAGTGCGATCATTGGGCTGAGAATCGCTACCGGGACATTTGATTACCTAACGCTCCATGACTTGGTGGCGGCTGGTGCGGTTGACCCATCGTTGCTGCGCTGGTTTGCAATTGCATCGTTTATTGCATTCGCGACCAAGGCCGCTGTTGTTCCCCTGCACGCATGGCTTGGCCGTGCGTACATCAATACACCTACGGGAATGCTCCTGTTGCTGTCCGGTGCGATGGCAAAGCTTGGTGTTTATGGCCTGATACGCTTTACGTTGCCACTTGGTGGAGACTTTGCTGAAAGCCTCGTTCCACTTATCGTGACGCTTGGAGCCGTGTCCGTTGTCTACGGAGCATTTGTAGCTGCTGCACAAACCGACATCAAGGCTGTCATCGCGTTCTCATCGATTAGCCACATGGGCTACATCGTCATTGGAGCGGTAGTAGGGGATGACGCTGCGCGCTCTGGTAGCGTTTTGCAGATGCTCAACCATGGAATCACGACGGGCGCTTTGTTCATCTGTTGTGATTTCATCTCACGGTACAGAGGCAGTCGTCAAGTGACCGCACTTGGTGGAATTTGGTCCGACTCACCGTTGTTCAGCCGCTTGCTCCTTTTGTTCACGTTCTCATCGGTAGCACTCCCGCTAACCAATGGATTTGTGGGTGAATTCCTGATTCTACTTGGAGCTTTCCATAAATTCCCATACCAGACGGCGATCGCATCCGCCGGGGCTATCGGTTCTGCCGTTTATATGCTGTGGATGATTCAGCGGAGCATTTACGGCGGCTCAAAATCTGATGCATCCAAAGTGATATCCCTCGGAGTATCAGAGCGAAGTGTGTTGTTGGCGTTGGCACTGATGATCATTGGAATCGGTGTAGCCCCATCTCCATTGTTGGCGATTGCGTCAGACAATGGACACAAGGTTGGCGCTGCCATGCAGCCGGAGGTCAAGTAAGTGAATTTTGGTGATATTCATGCTGCAGGCGCTCCGATACTGATGGCAGTTGGGGGCTGCGTTGTACTGCTTACTGATCTTGCATCAAAGCGATCGGCTACCAGGAAGTTTGGTACGTTCCTGGCCATTCTCTTCTGTATTGCGTCGATGGTTTGCAGCTATACATTGGGTGGTCAGCTACGCACAGCGTTCTCAAATGGAATCGCTGTCGAAGGCCTCGTCGTTACAATGCAAATCCTGCTTGCAGCGATTGCAGCTATAACGATTGTTGCGTCATCCGAAATCTTGCAGTCCTTTCACTTGCCTAAGGGTGAGTATCGTGCCCTGATCTTGCTTGCATCGGCAGGCGCAATGGTCTTGGTACAAAGTCTCGACTTGGTAAATGCCTTTGTTGGTATCGAGATAATGTCGGTTGCGTTCTATGTCCTTGCAGGCTACCGACGTGCTCAAGCGGCATCGGAAGAAGCTGGCGCAAAGTACTTCTTGATGGGCGCATTCGTTAGTGCAATCCTTCTTTTTGGCATCGCATTGATTTACGGCAGTGTCGGACTTGCGATGAAAGCAAATGGGCTTGAGCTGCCTCAAGGGTACTCGTTTACCAATATCGTAACAATCTCGAAGGCTATACATCAGGTTCCCGGATTCGGGACGAGCCCATTGTTTTTGCTTGGCGCGGTGATGCTTATCGGTTCGCTGATGTTTAAGGCTGGAGTTGCGCCATTCCATATGGTTGCTCCAGATGTGTACCAGGGCGCGCCGGCACCGATCGCTGGTTTTCTAGCGACGACGAGTAAAGTTGCTGCGTTTACAATCCTGATGCGCTTCTTCACCATTTTGGCTGGCGCAGATACAGGAGCGGCAATCAACGTTGTTGTGATTGGGTTAGCGCTGCTGTCAATCATTGTTGGTAATACGGGTGCAGCGAATCAAAAGAGCATCAAACGCCTCTTTGGATATTCATCCGTTGCGCATGGTGGTTACATTGTCCTAGGCTTGTTGGCATCCCTCGGAACTGAATCACAGGCTGCTGCGATTACCGCGGTTACCTTCTACATCGTGGCATACGCAATCACAACTATCGGAAGCTTTGCGGTTGTCGCATGGTTGGGTAAAGATGGCGAAGATGCTGATGCCATCAGTGCCTACCGTGGTCTCGGCAAGCGGAACCTTGGCGCAGCAATCACTCTTGGTATCTTCTTGCTTTCCCTGTCTGGAATACCACTTACCGTTGGCTTCCTGACTAAGCTGGGTGTCTTCATGGCGCTGCTTAGCGCTGGTGGAACGTGGGTCGCTGTCGTTGCGCTCATCGGAAGTGCAATTGGCTTGTATGCATATCTACGTGTGATCAGTGAGATGTTCTTTGTCGATTCAACCCAACAAGAGACATCTTCAACTGATGGTGCGAGCAAGCTGGTTGCTGTCTCCGCAGCAACATTAGTGATTGTGATGGGCGTGTTTCCAAGTCAGGCACTGCTGCCATCGTTTGAAGCATCCGTTACTGCCCCGCCGGTGTCAGGAGATGAAGTGAAATGATTATCGGCGTCCCGCGTGAAATAAAGGTTGATGAAAACCGTGTCGGTCTGGTGCCGGCTGGAGTTGAAGCACTCGTTTCTTCGGGACACCGTGTCATTGTTGAATCCAACTGTGCCGTCGGAATTGGTTTGGGGAATGAACAGTACATCGCCGCTGGTGCAGAAATAGCAGACTTTGCATCTGATGTCTGGGCTGCAGCCGACATGATCGTAAAAGTAAAGGAGCCTCTCGAAGCCGAGTACCCCTTACTACGCGATGGTCAAATTGTGTTTACATACTTTCACTTCGCGGCCGTTCCAAGCCTTGTCGAAGCATGTAAAGCATCCGGTGCGATTTGTATCGCGTACGAGACGGTCCAGTCATCCGATGGTCAGCTTCCTTTGCTGGCGCCCATGAGTGAGGTCGCTGGACGGATGGCGGTGCAAGAGGGTGCTAAGTACCTCGAGAAGGCGATGGGGGGGCGAGGAATCCTCCTCGGTGGCGTTCCGGGCGTAGCCCCTGCAAATGTGGCGATTATCGGTGGGGGGATGGTTGGGACAGAGGCCGCGAAGGTCGCTGCGGGCATGGGAGCCAATGTTACGGTTCTCGATGTTTCCTTGCCAAGGCTGCGGTACCTGAACGATGTCATGCCACGCAATGTGACGACATTATTTGCTAACAGCGGGACGATTCGGGAATCCGTGGTTGCTGCAGATTTAGTGATTGGTGCTGTACTTATCCGTGGTGCAAAGGCTCCAACATTGGTTCCTAGATCCTTGGTTGCCGCAATGAAACCCGGTGCTGTGATTGTGGATGTAGCCGTTGACCAAGGCGGATGTGTTGAGACGATTCGTCCAACCACGCATCGGGATCCTGTTTACTTTGTGGATGGCGTTTTGCACTATGGTGTTGCCAATATGCCTGGTGCCGTTCCATTCACATCTACGTTTGCTCTGACAAATGCAACGCAGCCTTATGTGTCAAGGTTGGCATCTTTGGGGTGGAAAGCTGCAGTACAAAGTGATTCCAGCCTACGACATGGTCTTGTTTTTGCTCATGGTGACTGCTACTCTGTCGAAGTGTCCGAACAATTTTCACTCGACCTGAAAATCTTGCTTTAGTCCTGCTGCGTCAGGTCAGGTAAAGTAGAAGCATGAAGCGCGCATTTACCTTGATTGAGCTGCTTGTTGTCATAGCAATTATTGCTGTCTTAGCGGCCATTCTGTTTCCAGTTTTTGCAACTGCGCGTGGCAAAGCGCGACAGACGGTGTGTACAAGTAATCTTAGACAAATCGGACTGGCGCTGCAGATGTACGCACAGGACTACGACGGTATGGTTCCGTTTGCAAAAGATGCATCCGATGCTTACGTTCCGCAAATCTGGTCGCCTGTGCCTGCATGTCAAGCACAGCTTGCGATAATGCCGTTTCTGCATCCGAGTCCCGACCCAACCCAGGTAGGCACTATTCTTCCAGGTGCTATGGATCCATATGTCAACTCAAAAGATATCTGGCGTTGTCCCGGGGATGCAGGTTTTGACATTTTAGATAACAACTATTCCTGTGATGGTCCGTGTCCGCTTCCAGCGAGGCCGACGATGTTCAAAAAGTATGGTGCATCGTATTTGTTCCGCACCGAGCTAGCCTTTCGACGCGCTAACATCGATTCTTTTGAAGGCTTTGATATGCAGTCTCAGAGTGCAGTCGGACCCGCTGGTGTTAACTTTCTTTTCGATGGCAATGGGTCATGGCATGGTAGCAGCTTTGCTGTTGGAAGATCAGGACTTAGATACAACGTCCTGTATCTCGATGGACATGCAAAGTCGGCTTCCTATGATCAATATCAACGTGCCTGGGCGACGGATCTTGGACCTGTTGGCTCATCACTTTGCACTGACTAATTCCTGATGTTGATACATGCAGGTGTTCTTATCGATGCCGATGGCAAGCTGCAACATGATGTAACAATGTCGGTTGTAGATGGCAAGATCGAGGACATCATGCCCGGTACTACCAAAGGTAGTAGCACTTCGTACGCGGTGGTCACGCCGATGTTTCATAATGGACATAGCCACTGTGAGTATCAGGCTCTCGAGTCAGTCCTGCCAAGTTCAGCATTTTTTCCTTGGGTCAGGGATGTTGTACGCCTAAAGCTGCGTCTTCCACCTAAGTTTTGGTTCTACAGCACACTTTTGGGTGTGACAAAGCTTCTGCAGCAGGGCTACGCATCGACAGGGGACTGCTCTGATTCCGGTTTTGCGCCAGCCATCATGGCAGCGCTCGAGCTCAAGGGTGTTTGCTACCGTGAAGTCAATGGACTTTCGGCAGAATATGATCGTCCCCGCTGCCAATCAGTCATTGATGGTGTGCTTAGGTCTGACACGCTCACGCCGCTGGGAATCGCTCCACACGCAATCTATAGTACGTGTGACAGTATCCTTGAGGATGTTGCTAATCGAAGACAGAGCGTCCCGGTTTGCATCCATGTAGATGAGAGTCCAGAAGAAGAGCAGTTTTGCCGCTTTGCTAATGGACCATTTGCTGAGATGTATGAGCGACGCGGAATAGTTAGACCCTCACCACAGTCTAGTGCTGTCAGACATTTTGATGCGATGGGGCTTTTGACCGCGAATACATTACTTGTTCACGGTTGTACATGGGATGAAGATGACGTCGCAGTCGTGCAGGCAACAGATGCCTGCGTTGCCATATGCCCTGAGAGTAATCGCTTCCTACAGTGTCGCATTCCACCCGTGAAGTCATTACATGACCAGGGTGTACGAACCGTCATTGGGACGGATTCAGCACTAAGCTGCCACTCGATGTCACCAATGCATCAAATGAAACTCCTAATGGCGACAAACTCTAATGTGGACTTTCACCGATGGATTTTTCAATCACAAGTAACGCCAATGAATGGAAATGCCTATGATGTGGTGTCCGGCTTACCGGCGGACTTTTGCGCCTTTGGAAAAGGTGTTACATTGGAACGAGGCGACTTGAGCGGTGTTATTGACAAACTCGTCGACTGCGTGCCCGATGTTTACCGATCTGGACAGATGATGACCTATGACGTCAATGCTAGGTTGCAAAGCGCACTTGTTACTGTTGTGAAGGAACTTTCCCTGCATTGAAATTATCTGTGATGTTAAATAAGCATGACATCTGGCTGGCGATAATGGGCGTCAGTCTCGGTATTTCTCTTCTTTACTTGAATGGTGGATGGAGCAGCTTTAGATCCAGCCAGCCGATGTCCTTCACTGAGTACTATCTGATAAACGACGTAGCGCTGCTTGTAATCCCACTCATTGTGATTACAGTATGCGGACTCAACACGTCAGATTACGGATTACGTTCATGTGGCCGGAAACACATAATCGCGGCATGTGTCATCGGATTGCTGTTTTTTCCCGTTGTCCTCGTGACCGCGAAAGCTCCTGAATTTC
>CAIYBQ010000094.1 GCA_903924445.1 uncultured Armatimonadota bacterium
CAGGATTCCGTATCTTGGTTTCCACGAGCGCTTCCCGAAGAAGGGGCGTCCGATGTCGATTACACAGCACCGTGATGGCACGCGCAACCTCTATTTTTCAGAGGGGCATGTCTTCCATGATCAGCAGGTCGTCGTCGATTATGTTGCGGCGGGGCCATATCAGGGTGTTGTGCCGGATTCTAAGTTAAGGCGTCTGCCCAAAACCGCTGCGTTACTGCGTGCCGGGAAGCCACTGCGTGTGACGGTGCTCGGCGACAGTATCTCGACCGGGGCAAATGCAAGCGGTGCGACGGGGGCGGCGCCGTGGCAGCCGCCATATCCACAGCTGGTCTCGGATGTTTTGCAACAAAAATACCGGTCGGCTGTTACGGTGACGAACTTCTCGGTGGGCGGGATGGATGTTCGCTGGGGGGGGACGCAGGTTGGGAAGGTCATCGCTTCGAATCCTGAACTGGTCGTGCTTGCGTTCGGGATGAACGATGCGAGCGGTCGCCGAACGCCGGAAGAATATGCCCGTTTGACACAGGACATCATCGGTGCCGTGGCGGCCAGTAAGACGGACTGCGAGTTTATCCTTGTGGCGACGATGACGGGGAACCCGGACTGGTCTTATGCTGCACCAGAGCTGTATCCAAAGTACCGGGATGCTCTGATCGGGATTGAGACGACCGGCGTCGCCGTCGCAGATGTGACATCGTTGTGGATGGCCGTCGTCGCGAAGAAGTCGTTTATGGACATCACAGGCAATGGCGTGAACCATCCAAATGATTATGGCCACCGGCTGTACGCGATGGCAGTTTCTGCGACGCTTGGGTGTTGAGGCAAAGCATCATCATGAGCGAATCCTCTGGTAATGCCAAATGTATCAATTCAACGCCAATAAATACCCAATTTTGAAATACATAGCAATATCCATCAACTACTGGTAAAGTAATCCTTGCGCCTAAGCGGAATCGATTCTTTCCGCTTCCCGGTCGTCCGGAGTTAGTGAGTCCGGACATGCTCCTCTTTGTGTTTGTTGGAGCCAAGTTTTTGTCACCATTGCCGATCGAGGGCATTGGTATGTCTCACCGGGGTGCGCGGGAGAAATCTTCATGACGTTTGCTGATCTTGGCTTGTCTAAGCCAATGTGTGATGCTGCCGAAAAAACGGGCTATACAGACCCGACCGGCGTACAGGAACAGGCCATCCCGAGTATACTCGCTGGCCGTGATGTGATGGTTGGTGCACCTACTGGCACCGGCAAGACAGCTGCTTTTGCGCTGCCGATGATTCAAATGCTGACCGAAGAGCAGGTCGCAACAGGGCGGGTTCGTCCACGCCTACTAATCCTCGCTCCTACCCGTGAGCTCGCTGTTCAGGTCGAGAAAGCCATGTCTGGCTTTGTTTCAACAACACACCTGCGCTCGCTGGTTGTCTATGGTGGCGTCGATATGCGCAAGCAAATCCGCGCTCTGAAAAATGGCATCGATATTCTCGTTGCAACTCCAGGCCGCCTTCTTGACCTCGCCGGGCATGGCTATGCCGACCTCGGTGGCGTAACGAAGGTCATCCTTGACGAAGCTGACCGGATGCTCGATATGGGCTTCGTGGGCGACATCCGGCACATCATGTCCGGATTGCCACAGATCAATCAGCGCCTCTTGTTCTCCGCGACCTACCCGGCCCCGGTGAAGAAGCTTGCTGATGAGCTCCTCGCGAAGGACTACGAGCGAATTACTGTTGATGTCGCAAATGCAGCGAGTGCCCTCGTTGAGCAGCGTGTCTACAGAGTCAAGAAGGAAGAAAAGCGCGACTTCCTCGTATGGTTGGTCGAAAACGAACCTGTTGAACAGGCGATTGTTTTCTGCCGCACACGCCACGGCGCTGAGCGCCTCGCAAAACAGCTCAAGGAAGATGGCGTCTCAAGCACCGCTATCCACGGCGAGCGGACACAAAATCAGCGCGAAGCTGCCCTCCAGGAATTCCGGGATGGCCGTGTGCGTCTGCTGGTCGCAACCGATGTCGCGGCACGTGGTTTGGACATCCCAAGCCTGCCATACGTCATCAACTTCGAGCTGCCTCCAGTAGAAGAAGACTATGTCCACCGTATCGGACGCACCGGGCGTGCTGGAGTTAGCGGAATCGCAATCTCCCTCGTTGCCCCACTGGAACGCAAGCTCTGGAAGGGAATCGAACGTGTTCTAGGCATGGAAATCCATGCATCCAGCACAAACGACTTTCCAAAGCGTGCCCGTGAACAACAGGAAGAGATGCAGCCACTCTTCGATGAGCCCATCCCAGTTGACGAAACGCCAGCTGAAATGATGGACACCCCGGATGACGATGAGAATAATCCCGCACTCGACCATAACCTCGGGTTTGCCCACAAGTTTGGCGCGCCAATCGACCGTGATGTAGATGCATCCAAGGATGGCACCGTACGTCCTCCACGTCCGTTGCGCTTGCCAACACCGGAACTCGATGACCGTGGCCCACGCCGCGACTTCGGTGACCGTCCTCCACGTCAAGACTTCGGTGATCGACCTCCACGCCCAAGCTACGGAGATCGCCCAGCACGTCCATCCTATGGCGATGATCGCGGACCACGTCGTGACTTCGGCGACCGACCTCCACGTCCATCGTTTGGCGATGACCGCGGACCACGCCGTGACTTCGGCGACCGACCTCCACGTCCATCCTTTGGCGATGACCGCGGACCACGCCGTGACTTCGGCGACCGACCTCCACGTCCATCGTTTGGCGATGACCGCGGACCACGTCGTGACTTCGGCGACCG
>CAIYBQ010000095.1 GCA_903924445.1 uncultured Armatimonadota bacterium
CATATCCCCGTCCACACACGCGGCGGTGTCAACATCCCTATCTACGCTGAAATCGCTACAGAGTCCGACATTGCCGTAAGTCTTTCCCAAGGCGCGGATGGACTGGTCATCCTGATGGAAAGTGCGCTCACTTCGTGGGATGCCTGCCTTGCAACAGGGAGTCAGGTGTGGGTTTCTGCCGAGCTCAGCATTGCCCTTGAACGCACTGGGACAACCGGATGGGTAACATCGCCAAGCAGTGTTGAAGGTGGACGACCCGCGTTTCAGGCGGCGGTCAGTGATGTCATCCGGGCGAAGGGCATTGTCGTCCCGCCGCTGCGGATTGTGGATGTTCGATTTGATGCAAGCGCGGTGCTACCGGAGGATGCCGCCGACCACCTCCTCTGTGACTTGGAAACATTGCCCATCGATATTCTTTCCACACCACCGTGCTGGGTTGTGCTCACCACGGCCCAGGATGCCACTGCTGCCGTCATCGGGGGCGCCGCAGGGCTTGTCGTCCCGGCAGCCGCAATCGCGGAAACCAAGGACATTCTCCGTCATGAAGCATCACACGAATAGGTAGACTGTAGTCCATGCATATCCTCCTCCTGAATAACGGCGAAGATGAAACCCTCGTCAGCCAGCTGCACGATATCGTTGTCAGCTTTAACGGGATGTTTACCCTGCACGCGTATTCCGAGGCAGCCGTTCCTCAAGATGTTCTTGAGCAAACAGAAATTGTGCTCTGCGCGGCGCTTCCTGCATCGTTACGGGAACAAATGCCCAACCTGAAGCTTGTTCAGTTCTGGTCAGCGGGCGTGGATGGCAAGCTGTATCCAGAGCTCTTTACCAATGCTAATGGCCAAGATGTGATGATCAGCACGGGAAGCGGAATCCATGCGGCATCGTGTTCTGAGCATGTCCTCGCGATGATGCTTTCCTTTGCGCGTGGAATTCATCTTTCAGTTGATGCGCAGCGTGCGGCAACATGGAGCCGCCGTGAGCAGGCAGACAAGCTGTTTACGCTTGAAGGCAAAACAGTCGGGGTTGTCGGCGCTGGGCAGATTGGACAGGCGATTGCTCGAAGGTGTCAGGCATTTGGGATGCGAACCGTTGGGACCCGGCGGGACCCGGAGAAGCCCACGCCGCACTTTGACTACGTCCTCTCACATCTCCAATACCACGATCTCATCCTTGCTAGTGACATGATTGTCCTTGCACTCCCGCTGACTCCTCATACACGCTGGTTGTTTGGTGAAGAGGAAATCGAGATCCTCCGCCGGCCGACGTATGTCTTCAACATCGGGCGCGGTGGTCTCTGGGATGAACGTCACGTGCTCCAAGGAGTCAACCGTGGCTGGATTGCCGGCGTAGGCGTCGATGTGTTTTTGGAAGAGCCACTCCCGCCAGATTCACCATGGTGGACCGCACGAAACACCATCATCACCCCGCATACCGGTGGTGTAAATCCGGATTATTGGGAGCGCTTTGGGGCATTGGTGATGCGGCAGCTGACGGCAATCGCCGAAGGTCAGCCGTGCGCTAATCTCGTAGATCGAGATCTTGGATATTGAGCCACTGAGCTTCACGGGTAAGCCGTGATTTTTGCGGCATCCGCCTGCCTGTGATACTTACTGAGTGTGGGATTCGCGTCTGAGCATCCCTCCTAAGGAGTTTCTATTGTCACAGCTGCCACACTTCGGATTGACCGGACTTGCGGTCATGGGTCAGAACCTCGCGCGAAACGTTGCGCGTAACGGCTTCCCGATTGCCGTCCACAACCGCACTGCAAGCAAAGTGGATGAGTTCCTCGAGGCATATGGCTCCGAAGGCCCATTTACTGGCGCGCACACGCTGACTGAGTTTGTCGAGAAACTCGCTGCTCCACGCACAATCCTCATCATGGTCAAGGCCGGTGGCCCCGTGGATGCCGTTATCGAGGAACTCGTTCCTCTTCTCGCACCCGGAGATACCATCGTGGATGGCGGTAACTCCCACTACGCGGATACCCAGCGCCGCTGCAAATATCTGGAGGCAAAGGGCCTTAACTTCCTCGGAGTCGGTGTCTCCGGTGGCGAAGAAGGCGCATTGAATGGCCCATCCATCATGCCTGGCGGTCCTCAGGATGCCTATGACCGCATTGCACCAATCTTTACCGCAATCTCGGCCAAGGTGGATGGCGTTGCGTGCAGCGCGTACATCGGCGCCGATGGTGCAGGCCACTACGTCAAAATGGTGCACAACGGCATCGAATACGCCGACATGCAGCTAATCGCCGAAGCATATGACCTCCTCAAGTACGTTGCCGGACTCTCAAATGAGCAGATCGGCGCAACATTCACCGAGTGGAACAATGGCGACCTTGACTCGTTCCTGATCGACATCACCTGCAAGATCTTCAACACATTCGATGAAGATGGTGGCTATCTTGTGGACAAAGTCCTCGATAAGGCCGCACAAAAGGGAACCGGCAAGTGGACCAGTCAGCTCGCGCTTGACCTCGGCGTGCCGACAACCGCCATCACAGAAGCCGTCTTTGCACGCTGCCTGTCCTTCCAGAAGGATGAGCGCGTTGCAGCATCCACACAGCTGCCTGGACCATCAACGACCATTGAAACGGGTGACACTGCACAGCTTGTCAATGACATCCGGGATGCCCTGTACGCATCCAAGATCGTGGCTTACGCACAGGGCTTTGTACAGCTCGATGCTGCAGCTGCTGAAAATGGCTGGACGCTTGACCGCGGTTCGATTGCGACGATTTGGCGTGGTGGATGTATCATCCGTGCTCGCTTCCTCAACCGCATTAAAGAAGCCTATGCAGTCGAGCCTGGTCTTGCAAACCTAATGCTGGATCCGTATTTCAAGGCTGAGATCGGTCGCTGCCAGAGCGGCTGGCGCCGTGTCGTGTCGCTCGCGGCACAGCAGGGTATTCCTGTTCCGGCATTTGGGTCATCCCTGAGCTACTACGATGGCTACCGCCGTGCAACGCTTCCTGCAAATCTGATTCAGGCACAGCGCGACCTCTTTGGTGCACACACCTATGAGCGAACCGACAAGGAAGGAACCTTCCACTCCAGCTGGGGTTAGGCTTCACAAACGCACGAAAACGCTCGCATAGCCTGTTTTGGCTCCGCGGGCGTTTTTCTTTTTAGAGAGCCTAAAGATACTGATAGGAAGAAAACTAAAAAATCCCACGTATCATCTAGGCGCAGCGTGACCTCGTTGGTGCACATACCCATGAGCGAACCAACAAGGAAGGAACCTTCCACTCCAGCTGGGGCTAGTTTTTCTCAATAGTTGTTCAATGCCCGGGTAGCCTTGACGGTTCCCCGAGTATTGAAACGTAGACAGACCGAATAAACTGCTAACCCGATTGTTAAGACGACCCTAATGCAATGGCATACATACTGCTATAATATTTACTGCGTTTAGCGAACTGGACTCAGGCACTCCCGGATATTGTTTCCGTCAAAGTGGACCTGACCGATAGTGCAGCTGTCGCAGAACCTTCTTTGGGGTTTTCAGCCCGCGCCTAATGGATGGCGCGGGCTTTTTTGATTTTCCACAGCAAACTTGGCGGCATTTAGCATGAACAAAGGCCACAGAGCTCTCTCCGTGGCCTCGTGACCTTACACACGCTGTCTTGTTTACAGCGCTGGCGCTTGCTCATTCCAGTGCGTGGTATCCAGATATGCGCGGGAGACTTTCAAAAGCAATGCTTCCGAAAGCGCCGGGCCCAGCAGCTGGACGCCAAAGGGCAAGCCCGCAGCATCGAAGCCAGCCGGGATGCTGATACCGGGAACGCCCGCTAGGTTTGCACTCAATGTACAGATGTCTGAGAGCTTCATCGCGAGTGGGTCATCCGACTTCTCACCAATACCAAATGCTGTCGTTGGTGTTGTCGGCGTAATCAAAACATCCACATGCTCGAATGCCTTGACAAAGTCCTGCTGAATCAGCGTCCGGACCTGCATCGCCTTGTGGTAGAAGGCATCGTAGTAGCCTGCGGAGAGCGCATACGTTCCAATCAGAATTCGCCGCTTGACTTCGGGACCAAAGCCTTGCTCACGGGTTTTCTCTGCTAAATCTTCATGGGAGAGCGTCTTTGGTGCGCGGTTACCGTAGCGGACACCATCGTAGCGGGCGAGGTTAGAAGATGCCTCCGCCGGAGCGACGATGTAGTACGCAGGCAGGGTGTATTCGGTATGTGGCATCGACACATGGCTAACCACTGCGCCAAGCTCGACCAATGTGTCCACAACTTGCATCACTGCAGCGCGAACCGGCTCGCTGATGCCATCCGCAAAGTATTCATCTGGAATACCAACGCGTAATCCCTTGAGGTCGCCTTTGGATGATTCCTGCAGCTCAGGTGCATCGATGGGAAGGCTGGTTGAATCCTTCGGGTCATGCCCGGAGAGGACTTCCATGACAAGTGCGATGTCATCCACGGTGTTCGCAAATGGGCCGACTTGATCGAGCGAGGATGCAAACGCGACGAGACCAAAGCGGCTGACACGGCCGTAGGTTGGTTTAAGGCCAAGAGTGCCACAGAATGCGGCGGGTTGCCGAATCGAGCCACCCGTGTCAGAACCTAGAGAAATCGGAACCAGACGCGCAGCAACAGCCGCGGCGGAACCACCGGATGAGCCTCCAGGAACCTTTGACAAGTCCCAAGGGTTCCGGGTCACACCCAGAGCACTGTTCTCACTCGAGCTGCCCATCGCAAACTCATC
>CAIYBQ010000096.1 GCA_903924445.1 uncultured Armatimonadota bacterium
ACACGAGGGATGTTCAAAGCGTCTCGTGGCACTTGATCAGATCGAGGAAGAAGGCGAGGAGTTTCTCCGAGCCTGGACGGATATCGACCTTGATGAGTACCCGGATGCGCGCCGCTGTTTGGACCGCCTGAAAGCAAGTATTGAAGCCTGCCAGCCACTCCGTGAGCATTTGATTGTAAAGCAAGCGACGCTCGCGCTTAGCGGCTTGGCTCCAGCTGATGATGCGATTGATCCGTTGCTTGCGATGCCTCCATCGACGGCATCTGCCTTTCAAGCACGTGCGAGCCTTGCGGATGTCACATCGGCGTTCGCAGCTCTCGAAGGTGAATACGACCGCCTGCGCTCAGAGCAACAATTTGCGGATGAAGTGGATACCGTTCGGCAGCTGGGTCGCTGATGCTCGAACGCGGGACCACCGTCGTTGTGAAGTTCGGCTCATCGACGTTGGTATCAACACCCGGAAATGCCATCAATGACGCCAACTTCAACTCCATTGCCCGATCCATCGTAGAGCTTCATCAAGCTGGAGTAAACGTCGTTGTCGTATCAAGCGGGGCCGTCGCGCTCGGTAGGCGACAGCTTAGCGACCTTGCTGACAAGGTTGATGTCACTTCAAAGCAGGTCCTCGCGACCATCGGACAGCACCACCTCATGGCCCTTTGGTCATCAGCCTTTGCACAGGTCGCCACACTGTGCGGGCAAGTGCTTGTGACGAAGGCTGAGCTGTCAAGTCGAACGGCAAATCTGAATGTCCGCGACACGCTGCAGGCGATGCTGAATGCCGGGGTTGTTCCCATTGTTAATGAGAATGACTCTGTAGCGGTCGATGAAATTCGCTACGGTGATAATGATTCGCTTGCAGCACAGGTTGCGCTTGCAATCGGTGCGGCAGGGGTTGTGCTGTGGACGGATGTTCCCGGGATGTACACCGCTAATCCTCGAACCGATGACTCTGCGAGACTGATTGCGTCACTCTCTGCGAGCGAGCTGGAACAGTTTCGCTGCTGTGTTGCTGGTGCTGGTACCCGCCTTGGGACCGGTGGGATGATGACGAAGCTGGATGCCGCATCGCTTGCGGCTACAGGTGGTATCTGGACGCGGATTGTTGGGTGTGCTCCTCTAGATGCATTGTCAGCCGTTATCGCCGGGGGATATCCGAGTACATTGGTCACGCCAACGGTAGCCCTTCAGGATGGCCGGACGCGGTGGATTCTGGCGAACCCGGGGGATGGTCGGATTATCTGCAATGTGGGCGCTGCCGATTGGATCATCAGCAAAGGCGCGAGCTTGCTGGCTGTGGGTGTTATCGATGTCTCAGGGTCTTTCGTTCGTGGCGACATCGTACGCATTTTCCATGCGGAGACTCACATTGCGACCGGGATTGCCCGCTACGATGCCAATGAAGTCGTGCAGATATCCGGATGTCGTGATGCTGACATCGAGAAGGTTCTTGGGTACACAGCCGGCCCGGTGGTCATCCATAGGGACGACCTGGCTCTGGTTTAGCCCGATGCCCTGCCGGCATTGTTGCTTGGTATACTTGAAACGAATTACATGTTTTGTGTGTCTCCTAAGATTGACACTTAAACGTGTGTGAAGGAGTTTCTAATGTCCACAATCAAAGTCGGCATCATTGGATGCGGTGGTATCGCCAACGGCAAGCATATGCCTAGCTTGAAGACCGTCGCTGGGGTTGAGCAGGTCGCATTCTGCGACATCGATGCTTCCAAGGCCGAGAAGGCCGCGCTGGAATATGGCGCCCAAGGAGCAAAGGTTTACACCAGCTATATGGACCTCCTCAACGAGGGCGGAGTCGATGTTATCCACGTCTGCACACCGAACATCTCACATGATGCGATCACAATTGCAGCGTTGCAGGCTGGTAACCATGTGATGTGCGAGAAGCCTATGGCGAAGACTTCCGCTGGTGCTCGCCTTATGCGCGATGTTGCGCGTGAATCCGGTAAGAAGCTGACAATCGGCTACCAGAGCCGCCACCGACCAGATAGCCAGTACCTCAAGCAGCTCGTTGAAGATGGCGAGCTTGGTGAAGTTTACTTCGCAAAGGCACATGCCATTCGTCGGCGCGCTGTCCCGACCTGGGGTGTTTTCCTTGATGAAGAAGCACAGGGCGGCGGACCACTCATCGATATCGGTACCCACGCACTCGACCTGACACTCTGGTTGATGAATAATTACAATGTAAAGTCTGTCAAAGGCTCGGTTTACCGTAAGCTCGCAGATCGTGAAAATGCTGCCAATGCATGGGGGCCATGGGATCCTAAGCAGTACACGGTAGAGGACAGTGCGTTTGGATTTATCGAGCTCGCAAACGGTGCGACGATTTTCCTCGAATCCAGCTGGGCTCTCAACACACGCGAGACCGGTGAAGCAATCTGTTCCCTCTACGGAACCGATGCCGGTGCAGATATGCGTGGTGGCCTTCACTTAAATGGTGAGAAGAACAGCCGCCTCTATGATCTCAAGGTTGACCTTGGCGGTGGAGGAGTTGCCTTCTACGATGGTGCCACGGCAAAAGCCGAGCACATTGAAGCACAGAAGTGGATTGATGCAATCCGTAACGACACCGAACCTGTCGTAACGCCTGATCAGGCATTGGTTGTCTCTGAGATTTTGGAAGCCATCTACGAATCGTCGAAGACCGGCCAGCTGATCACATTCTGATGACCCCTGGCACCTTCCGGCAGAAATGTCGGAAGGTGCCTTTCTATTTAAAGTATGTCAAGTAAACAGGCAAAGAAACGGATCGCGGCGCGCATACTGGGAGCATCCGGTTTTTGGCGTAAGCTGAGATTCCTCGTATGGTTCGTTCCAGTGGGCAAGGCAGAGAAGCCGTTCATCCCCAGAACCGATATCAAGCGCCTGCGCGGAGTCATTCATTGCCATACGGCGCAGTACTCAGATGGTGCTGGCACTGTGGAAGATGTAATGGATGCCGCTGCCAGTGAACAGTTTGACTTTGTCTTTCTGACAGACCATAACAGCGTTGCGGCGGCACGGGATGGCTACGTCGAGCGTTACGCTGACAAGGCACCATTCCTTCGGGTTGGAAACGAAATCACCGTCAAAGGTGGAGCCTTTCTCCTCGCTGGGAATCTGCCGGCCACGTTCCAACTCGAACCCCGACTAGAACCGCAAACTGCCATCGATGCCGTTCTGAATGCGGGAGGCATCGCCGCGATTTCGCTTCCCTTTGACATGAAGCATCCATGGGATGCGTGGGATACATCTGGAACGACAGGGCTTGAAGTCATCAACTTCTCTACAGTCGCCCGCGATCACATTAACTTTCTGTCGCTCGCTGTTGTACTCGTCCTCTGGCGAGTTGCCGGACTTCGGGCTGCCATCCGCTGGATGATCGATCGACCGGATGAATCCTTTGCAAAATGGGATGAAGAACTGTCCAAACACGGACGCTATGCTGGGATTGGCGCTCTCGATGCACACGGCATTACCCGTATTGGAAAGAAGTGGCATAAGTTTCCAAGCTATGCTGACTCGTTTTGTGCGCTATCGACCCATGTTTATGTTGACAATAGTGCTGCCACTGGTCCCGCGGCAGAGCTTGCCTTGTTCAAAGGACGCAGCATCATTTGTTATGACCTCGTCCGATCGCTGGATGGAGTTGTCGTTGAAACGCAGCAGGGGGCAGTGCCTGGAGATGATGCTTTCATTGGAGACACACTCCACATTGTTGTTCCCGAAAACACAGTTATCTTGATTATGAAAAATGGAATCATTCTAAATAAGGAACAAAACACACATACCAGTCTTTTGCTCGACAGTGAGGGTATCTATCGTGTGGAAGCGTACACGTATGCGCTTAGCTTTGGTGGGTGTGCGATGTTTATCAAGCCTTGGTTCTTTGCAAATCCCATATATGTTCACTCCGCGCAAAGAGGCTAGGTTACAAAGTTGCAGCTGCTGTAAGTGAAAATCCGCCAAACGGCGTAATTCCAAAAGCAAGCATTTTCATCATTACTGCATCGGAGTCTGTGACTTAAAGTGCATCTCATGGACGCCCAGTTGAAACCGCAGACAAATGTTATAACTGCACAGTATCGAATAGAACAGATGGATGATGTTGAACCTAACGATACGCTCCCTGGGATGATTCTTCCAGTTGTAGCGGTCCGCGATGCGGTTTATTTCCCAGGGGCTCACTTTCCACTGCTCGCAAGCCGTGAGCGTTCTGTGCGGGCGATTGAGCAAAGTCAACAGTACCACGATGGACAGGTCCTCCTTGTTACGCAGCGTGACATCTCTGATGAAGCATCCGCGGACAATCTTGTCAGTGTCGGTGTCTTGGCCACCATCGAGAATGTTGCATGGCTCCAGGATGGCATTGCCCGTGTTACCCTCAGCGCCGGCTCCAGAGTTGTCATTCGTGGATATGTTGCATCCACCCCGACCCTTGTGGCTGCCTTTGACTGCATCACTGATGTGGAGTCCGAAGTCGATGCGGTAGAGCGTCAGGCGCTAGCTCGTTTGGTGGTTGAAGGATTTGAGCTTCTGGTTGAAGAGGGAGTCATTTCCCACCCGGATGCGCTGGCAGCTGTTTCTGGGACGTTGGACCCATCCTGCATCTCTGATCAGATTGGTCCATATTTACCCACATCGTTGGATGAAAAAGTCGCCCTCCTCTCGGAAGTCGATCCTGGTAAGCGATTGAACATGATTCATGCGCTACTGATGCGGGAAAAGCTTGTCAGCGCAGTGCGTCAGCAGATTAGGGATCGTCTTGACAATGATTTTGAGCGTGTGCACCGGGCCGATATTCTCCGCGAGCAGCTCAAAGCGATTCAAGCCGAGCTGGATG
>CAIYBQ010000097.1 GCA_903924445.1 uncultured Armatimonadota bacterium
TCGCGCTTACCGTTACCGGTCATCACAGACTGGCAGTCATCGAGGGACCTTCCAGCAATCAAGGGTCCCCGCTTCCGTGATATCTGGAAACAACGCTTGGCAGCGGCGGGAGCTAATCATGGAGCGTAATCTCTTCCTCGCGCAGCTGCAAAGCAGAATGCCCCAGCCTACGACAAAGCCTGAGCTGTTGGAGAAGCCAGCCCAGAGGGTACTTTCGGCAGAGCGACGCCTCGAGCTGTTTATACAGCGGGCCACGGCATCCCTTACACATGTACATATGTGTCACTCCGATGATGCCGCGCTTGCTGTGATTGAAGACATTATTGGTGCGGACTCTTACGTCGACACGGGATGCCGCCAATATGCCGGACTTCTCAGCAAGTTAGTCGGACCAACAAAGCATTTATCATCGAATGATCGTGACGTTACGTTTGGTATCAGTGAAGCACGGCTTGGAGTTGCTCTGACAGGTAGCTGTGTGCTGGATGCATCCCAGCATCGGGGCGGAACCCTCCTACCACCAAGACACATCATCTTGTTGAATGCAAGCGACATCGTTGAGGACCTATACGCGGCTTACGCGGTGGTCGGAGAATCGTTGCGGACGTCACGCACATCGGTGTTCGCCTTCCATACCGGCCCAAGCCGGAGTGCAGATATCGAACAGACGATGGCGCTTGGCGTACATGGACCAGGTGATGTCCACGTATTGGTGTTTGCATTCGCTGCTGGTGAGTGATAACCTCACGGGGTTGTGAAGAGGTATTCGTGCCTTCCGATCAATAAGGCGCGCTAGTTCCGTCCGGGGGGACGGCTATGCGGGCCCAGAAACTTCATCTCGAAGGAGATCCCCCAATATGAGTTTGCCCACAGAAGTTGCAGCACAGGTTGTTGCAGACTACAAAACCCATGAGTCTGACACAGGCTCCCCAGAAGTACAGATTGCGTTGCTTACAGCACGTATCACCCAGTTGACCGGTCACCTCAAGGTGCACAAGCATGACCACCACACACGTCGTGGACTCCTGATGCTGGTCGGACGCCGCAAGCGTTTGCTGGGATATCTTTACAATGTGGATGTTGAGCGATATCGCTCACTGGTTCAGAGGCTCGGTATTCGGTCTCGTCTTTAGGTCGCTGAGCGGCCCAAAGCGGAGGGCGCCCGCAAACATTTGCGGTGCGCCTTTCGTGTTTTTACAGCACCCGTAAACAAGCGGATCAAGTGCTGAGCGTGCGTTGAAGAAGGAAACTAAACATACATGTCAACTTTACATTCTGTTGACTTCACACTGCCTGATGGCCGTGTTGTAACAGTTGAAACCGGGAAGCTTGCGATGCAAGCAAACGGTTCAGTCACCGTTCGAGTCGGTGACACCATCATTTTGGCTACGGCCACGATGAGCAGTCAGCTGCGCGGTGGGATTGACTTTTTCCCACTGACCTGTGACTACGAAGAGCGTAAGTACGCTGTTGGCAAGATCCCTGGTGGATTTGTCAAGCGTGGTGGCCGTCCATCCGAGAAGGCAACCCTGGTTTCACGACTGATCGACCGTCCTTTGCGCCCATTGTTTGACAAGGGCATGCGTAACGACGTTCAGGTCATCGCGATGCCATTGTCGGTCGATCTTGACAACATGCCCGACGTCCTTTCCGTTCTCGCAGCATCCGCTGCGCTGACCGTATCGAGCATCCCGTGGGCCGGCCCAATTGGTGCCGCACGTGTCAGCATCGCTGAAGATGGATCGTTTATCGCGAACCCGACACAGGAGCAGATTGCCGCATCACCTCTCGACCTCGTGGTCTCGGGAACAGCAAAGGCAATCCTGATGGTCGAAGCTGGCGCAAGCGAAGTTTCTGAAGAAACGATGCTGGCCGCATTTGACTTTGCACATGATGTCATCAAAACGCAGTGCGCTGCGCTCGATGAGCTTCGTGCTAAGGCCGGAAAAGAAAAGTTGACCGTGTCTCTTCACGAAGTCAACTATGAAATCCTCAAGGTCATTCGTGAGCAGTTTGGTGCAACGATGCGTGCCGGACTCCAGGATCCTGACAAAGCAAGCCGTGAAGCTGGTTTGACACTGTTGATCAATCAGGTCGTAGATGCTCTCAAGGCAACATACCCTGACAACATCGGTGACCTCAAGGAAGCCGCCGACAAGGTTGTCAAAGAACAGCTGCGTGACCTTATCCTCACGGAAGGTCGCCGCCCTGATGGCCGTGGAACGACAGACATCCGCAAGATTACTTGCGAAGTTGGTCTTCTGCCTCGCGTACACGGAACTGGCCTGTTCACACGTGGCCAGACACAGGTCCTCACAACCTGTACGCTTGGTTCCCCAGGCGATGCCCAAATGGTTGACACCCTCGAAGAAGATGGCGAAAAGAAGTATATGCACTTCTACAACTTCCCGCCTTATTCGGTCGGTGAAGCTCGTCCAATGCGCGGTCCTGGTCGCCGTGAAATCGGCCATGGAGCCTTGGCTGAGCGTGCATTGATTGCAGTCCTTCCTGATCCATCGACGTGGCCTTACACGATGTTGTTGACCAGCGAAGTTCTTGAATCCAATGGCTCGACATCCCAGGCATCCGTCTGTGGCTCAACCCTCGCACTCCTCGATGCAGGAGTTCCTATCAAGGCACCTGTCGCGGGTATTGCAATGGGTCTGATCAGCGATGAAGCAACCGGTAAGTACGCTGTCCTTACTGATATCCAGGGCATGGAAGACTTCTCCGGTGATATGGACTTCAAGGTCGCTGGTACGGCTAAGGGCATCACCGCCCTGCAGCTCGATACAAAGATTCAGGGTATTCCCCGTGATGTCTTTGTCGAAGGCTTTGCTCAGGCACTCGAAGCCCGCTTGTACATCCTTGGCAAGATCAATGAGGCCATCGGTGCTCCACGTGAGCAGATGTCCGAATATGCTCCACGTATCATCTCTTTGAAGATTGATCCTGAGCAAATCGGCTCCATCATCGGCCCAGGTGGCAAAAACATCAAGAAGATCTGTGCTGAAACAGGTGCGAAGATTGATATCGAGCAGGATGGCTCGGTTCACATCACCGCAACTGATGGCACAGGTGGCGATTCGGCCCGCAAGATTATCGAAGATATGACCCGGTTGGTGAAGCCTGGTGATGTCGTCGAGGGTCGTATCACACGCTTCCTACAGTTCGGTGCATTTGTTGAGATTGGCGGAGGCCGCGATGCCCTCGTCCACGTCTCGCAGCTCAGTGACACACCACCATCACGGCCAGATGAAAATCTCAAGCTGGGTGATGTTATGACGGTACGTATCACCGAAGTCGATGGACAGGGTCGTGTCAATGCCACAGCACGTGGCTTGGACCTGCCGTTTGATCCAGAGAATCCTGAACCTGGTCGTCCACCACGCCCTACGGGTGACCGTGGCGGACGCGGTGGTGACCGTGGCGGCCGTGGAGGTGATCGTGGTGGTCGTGGCGGAGACCGTGGCGGTGACCGCGGTGGTTTCCGCGGCGGAGACCGTGGTGGTGACCGAGGTCCTCGACCAGAGCGGGATGCTGAGCCACAAGCGGATGCACCAGCCCCAGTCGTAGACGTTGAAGAAGGCGATGGCATGCCAAAGGCTCGCTTCCGTCCACGTCGCTGATGAGTAGGCTCATCTAACAAGCGAAAGCCCTCGGGGAGTTATCCCTGAGGGCTTTTGTTTGTAGTAGGAATATGTTTCCGGATGCCTGTAGTGGCCCTAATGTTATTAGCGTTATTCAATGTATTACAGGTCAGGTGCAGTTCAGCTGGTCAACTTATGTGGTTGTTCCCGATGCCAGAATCCCGCCCCCGTCTACATCGCTGATGCATAGAAGCACCTAACAAGAGAAAACCCTCACGGAGCTATACCTGAGGGCTTGGATGCGTGGCTGGACGATCTATACCGATTCCGGCGGTCAAACTTACTTCTTTGCTGGTGACCAGGTAAGACCGGTTACCGTTAGATCTTCTGGCGAGATAGCAAATGGCGGTATGGATGCATCCATTGGGACAACATAGACCCGCCCCTTGCTGATGTAGGCGACCTGTGTGCCATCAGGGCTGATCGATACACCATCAATGGGTACCGCGGCTAGGCGAGCCCCGCCTACAGAGTCTCCTGCACCACCTAGAGGCATCACTGCAAGTCCGGCATCGGCGCCCTTGGATTTCCAGAACACAACATTCTTGCCA
>CAIYBQ010000098.1 GCA_903924445.1 uncultured Armatimonadota bacterium
CGGCTTGCCATTGAACAGGCAGCAGAGCATGCAAGCGGCTGTGTCCTCGCATCCGATGCATTCTTCCCGTTCCCAGATGGTCCTGAAACGGCTGCGAAGGCTGGCATCACAGCGATCATTCAACCAGGCGGATCCGTCAAAGATGATGAGGTTGTCGCAGTCTGCGATGACTACAACATCGCGATGGTCTTTACAGGAGTCCGACACTTCCGCCACTAAGAGTCCGGCTCAGTGTGCTGGTCCAGACTGTGCCTGGGCCAGCACCAGCTGCACTGCTTCCGTTGCCGTGCTCACCGGGTAGACACTAAGTTCATTTCGGACTCCTACAGGGAGCTCTTCCAAGTCCTCGATATTCCCTTCTGGAATAACTACGTGTCGAATGCCTGCGCCGTGCGCAGCAACCAGCTTCATCGCGATTCCACCTACAGGAATGATGCGACCGCGAAGACTAATCTCACCGGTCACAGCCATATCGGCCCTGACAGGAATTTGCTTGTACGCGGAGATCAGGGAGATTGCCATCGCAAGCCCAGCACTCGCACCATCTTTCTGAACGGAACCGCACGGCACGTGGACGTGCGCATCCACTGATCTAATCTGATCCCCACCAGAGGATTCAACAAGATAGGCTTTGACCCAGGTCCAAGCAGTCCGTGCCGATTCCTGCATCACAGATCCAAGCTGGCCGGTAATCTCCAGCGCTTGTTCTCCACGAATGCTTGGCAAAAGCTGACTTTCGATTTGCACGAGATCACCGCCGCCACTCGTAGCAACCATTCCGGTAACCGAACCCACTTCAGACTCTGGCAGAGCACGGGCTCGTGTCCTTGCAGATCTCCCCAAGATACTGACCACAAGGTCCGCAGTAACAGCACCAAGTTTTGTGTTTTCTTCAACCAGACGCAGTACCAGCTGCCGCATGATGGAGTCAATCTGACGACGCAGACCTCTGACCCCACCCTCATGTGTGTAATCACGGATGATGGACTGAACGGCTTCATTGGTGAAACAGATGTCGTGACCACCGAGGCCGCAGCGACGCAGTGCTCCGGGAACGAGGTGACGTTGTGCGATGTCAAGCTTTTCATCTTCGCTGTAGGCAGCAAATTCGACGACTTCCATACGGTCCCGCAGCGCTTCAGGAATATCATCAAGGTTGTTCGCTGTGGCGATGAATGTCACCTGCGAAAGGTTTAGGGGTACATCGACAAAGTGGTCGTGAAACTCATGGTTCTGCTCAGGATCAAGGACTTCCAGAAGCGCGCTTGCCGGATCCCCACCACGGTCTTTACCAAGCTTGTCAATTTCATCCAAGAGAATCAGCGGATTGATGACTTTGGCTTCACGTAACGCTTCGGCGAAGTGCCCGGGATAGGCACCTGTATAGGTCCGGCGATGTCCACGAATTTCAGCTTCATCACGTACGCCGCCAAGCGCAATCCGAATGAATGGGATGTTCAGGACGGATGCAATCGATGTGGCGAGCGATGTCTTTCCGACGCCAGGAACACCCACAAAGCATAAGATCGGCGCTGTATGTGCCGTGCCAGCCTGTTTTCGGACGGCGAGGTATTCATAAATACGCTTTTTTGCACTTGCCAAACCAGAGTGGCGATCTTCAAAAATCGAGCGTGCAGTTGGAATGTCAATCGTCATCGGTGCCGTCCGCGTCCACGGTAGCGACATCAACATATCTATTCTGTCTTTGGAGAGCGATGACTCAGTGCTATTACTTGGAAGGCGTTCGTAGCGAGAGATTTCTTCTAAAATGACCTTGCGGACGGAATCTGGAATATCAGAATCTGCAGCAAGCTTAGTTGCATGAATGTTTCCATCTTCACGTGGATCGACAATATCCAGCTCGGCTTGAATCGCTTTTAGTTGTTCACGGAGAATATCTGCGCGGTGTACCCGTTCAAAGTCATTATCGAGGCGTTCGCGAATCTGCTGACGGACTGCACTGACATGCTTTTCTTTGATCAGCAGCGAATGAATCATGTTCAAACGCTTACCAGGATCGACTTCAGATAGGAGGGCTACTTTTTCTTCCAACGTTGTTGGTAGATACGGGCCGATCTGGTCGGAAATACAGCTTGGATCCAACGTACCGGAAACAGCCGCCAGCGCATCCGGGTGGGAAATGACTCCCTCTTCGACCAGAAGCTCAAACCCTTCAACCACCAAACGAGCAAGCGCCTGGCGCTCTACCGCATCGACTTCAGATTCCACATCAGTGATGCAATCAAAGGCAGCCACAAGGGTTGGGGTGGTTGCAACATAGCCACGAATGACAACTCTGGATCCGGCGCTAAGAGTAACACGTGCAATGCCATCTTGGAGCCATGCAACATTCTCGATGGTGGCCAAGACACCGACATTGACTAGATTGTCCGCGGATGCTTCATCGGAGATGTCACGCTGCGTAACGAGGAGAACCTGTCCATCGTGGTACTGTTGGCTCTGTTCAATAGCCCGCACAGAACGCTCACGGCTTGCGAGGAGTGGAAAGTGTGCTCCAGGGAAGTAAACCGCATCGCGTACTGCTACTACTGGAAGTATTAGCCCAGGAAGAGCCTCATCAAGTTCGGTCCCATCAATCTGATCGATTACATCCTGTGCAGTTATAAGACTTGTCTGCGGGTTCAACTGGGCGTCCATGAGATGCACTCTAGGTCACATGTCAGGATGGAGTAATGATGAAAATACTTGCTTTCGCAATTCTGCCATTCGGCGGAGTTTCAACAGCAACGGCTGAATATTAGTAACCTATGGTTCGGGCGCAGAGTGAACGTATATGGGATTTGCAAAGAACCAAGGTTTGATAAACATCGCACACCCACCAAAGCCAAGCGCATACGTGTACGCTTCCACACGATAGATACCCTCACTGTCGAGCAAAAGACTGGTATGTGTGTTTTGTTCCTTATTTAGAATGATTCC
>CAIYBQ010000099.1 GCA_903924445.1 uncultured Armatimonadota bacterium
TACGCCGCATTTGCACTCCTCGGAACCACCCTCGGAGCTGCTGTTATTCGCCGTCGCAAGCTGGCTGCAAAGTAAGCCACACACCTTTTAGGAGAAAAAATTATGAATATCCGCAATCTATTTGCATCCGCCGCAGTACTCGGCGCGATCACGATCCCAATGTCCGCTGTTCAGGCACAGCAAATCCCAACCCTGCTTGACCCAACACTCAAGGTCCAAACGCTGGTTACAGAAGGAATCCCAATCGCGACATCGATGGTGTTTATCAACAACACTGACTACATTGTGTCCACCAAAAGTGCTGGGAAAATCCGTCTCTTCGCAGCCGGACAGGCAGCTGTTGACCTCACATTTGATGTCCCAGCCAATACCTGGACGGGAGTCGCTGCTGGCAACTATAATCAGTTGGCAGTCAACTCGAACAGCGAGCGTGGTCTTCTCTGCGTGCAGCTGCACCCAGACTTTGCCACGAACAAGTATGTCTACACATACGCAACTGAATCCAGCACCGGTGCTGGATCCACGGTTGTTGGCGAAGTCGTAGCCCTTGGCAACCGGGTTGACCGCTGGGTCTACGATGCCGCCAGCAAGAAGCTTGTTTATGACATGAACATCATCAAGCTTCAGTCACTCCAACCGGTCGACAGCACGGGTGGCAACAGCACTCTCCGTGGCAACCACAATGGTGGCATCATCCGCTTCGAGAAGCCAGTCGCTGGTCAGACCGCCCGGATGTTTATCATCATCGGTGACAACGGACGCCGCGGCATGATGCAAAACCTCGAGTACGGACCAACGACGGGAACGACACGCATCGCAGATGTCGGATCCTTCGGACCAGAGCCAGATAACCGCGCATTGACAGGTGTTGTTATCCGCCTTAACGATGACGGAACAATCCCGACGGACAACCCGTTCTACAACCACACGCTGACATTCTCCGGCCAAACAGATGCTGGTCTCCAGAACGAAGCGGTTGCTAACCTCAAGCGTGTCTACGCCTACGGAGTCCGTAACTCATTTGGTCTCGCAGTTGACCCATTCTCTGGCAAGCTTTGGGAATCCGAGAACGGTGATGATGCGATGGACGAAATCAACGTCATCGGCAAGGGGCATAATGGTGGATGGATTCAGTTTATGGGGCCAAAGTCACGTATTGGTCAATTCAAATCCATCGAACTCGCTCAGGCAACGGTTTCGCTTGGAAACCAGAACCGCTATCCGGTTTCCAATATCGCTGCGACAACCGCTGCTGGTGAAGCCCGCCTCGTCAATATCCCAGGTGCAACCTACGGTGACCCAGCCTTCTCCTGGAAGTACTGCATCGCTCCAAACGCGATTGGCTTTGTCAATGGTAATGGCCTTGGTGCAAAGTACAACGGCAACCTGATTGTTGGATCTGCACGTGGGAATAATGGAAACACAGCTGGCGTAAATGCCTACGGCGTTCTGTACCGCTTCGTACCAAACGCTGCCCGTACAGGTCTGCAGTTTGCAGATCGTCTCTTGACGGACAAGGTTGCAGACAACACGGCTAAGGGTGGCCTCACCGAGCAGTCA
>CAIYBQ010000100.1 GCA_903924445.1 uncultured Armatimonadota bacterium
ATACTTATCCGCGTTTCGAATTCATTACACTCGCCATCGGGGATGGTCGACCCACGTGACCACAAGGCGATACCGCCAAGCCCAGCCGAACCAATTGGGCATCAAAATTTCGCGTAACATCCGGCGACCTCGGCACGACTGCGAGACATCTACCGCGCAAGCGTAATCAAGGCCTGCCATTATCAGCCTGGTCAACACCTCAACCAATGCAATACATTTACACGACACGTATAACCCATCTCTGAACGTCATGACGGGAATAAATACCGAATAAAGTCACATAATTCACCGGCCAGACTCCCATTAAGCCCACTCGTCAACATCCATCAACACCACCCCGGATGCCAAATCCAGCCTAATTTGGTATTCTAATAACATCAGCCGTTGAGACAGGGACTGATTCCGCGAAACGACGATCAAAAAGATGCGTCGTTTTTTTTGTGCCAGGGTTCAAACTTCAACCTAATCCTGCAAAGCACGGGCAGGCACAGAGGCCTGCCCCTACGAGTCGTTGTATGAAGTCCGTTTTGCCATCGGACAACTACAATCAAAAGTGGGCAACAAACCTTTCAGCGCGACGCGCGGTGGAATGTTGAGCGGGAGGGCCGCTAGCCGGACTGGTCAGCTTTCAGATACTGCAAGCCAGCACACATTCGGCGGCTAGCAGGGCGGGCACCATCGACGATGGCAATATTCCTCTCCGCGTCTCGAAATCATTACACCTGCCATCGGGGATGGTCGACCCACGTGACCACAAGGCGATACCGCCAAGCCAAGCCGAACCAGGTGGCCATCAGAATTTCGCGTAACATCCGGCGACCTCGGCACAAACGCGATGCATCCACCGCGCTAGCGTGAATCAACAATTCCGGTGCCAAGGCATTAATTTTCGAAACGCGCGGGCGGACACGGCGGTCCGCCCCTACGCCGAGAATTTGGTATCTGCAGCGCAAGTGATATTCGTGACAACCACGCATCACATTCGGGCAGGCACAGAGGCCTGCCCCTACGCAGAGAAGTTGGTATCTGCAGCGCAAGCGATCTTCGTGACAACCACGCATCACCTTCGGGCAGGCACAGAGGCCTGCCCCTACGAGTCGTTGTATCAAGTCCGTTTTGCCATCGGAAAACGACAATCACCAGTGATCAACAAACCTATCAACGCGACGCGCGGTGGAATGTTGAGCGGGAGGGCCGCTAGCCGGACTTGTCAGCTTTCAGCTACTGCAAACCAGCACACATTCGGCGGCTGGCAGGGCGGGCACCATCGACGATGGCAATATTCCTCCCCGCGATTCGAATTCATTGCACTCGCCATCAGGGATGGTCGACCCACGTGACCACAAGGCGATACCGCCAAGCCCAGCCGAACCCATTGGGCATCAGAAGTTCGCGTAACATCCGGCGACCTCGGCACAAACGCGATGCATCCACCGCGCAAGCGTAATTAGAATGGCATCGATCTACAACGCATCAACAAAACGTCATCTACGGGAGGGCACAGCGGCCCTCCCCTACGCAGAGAATTTGGCATCTGCAACGCAAGCGACATTCGTGACAACCACGGCCAAACGAAGAATCGATTGGACTCTACAAACCTACCAAAGGCCCCTTCTTCAACAAATGCACAAGCTTGTCACCAATCACTTGCTCACCGGATACAGAAAACCCCTTGACCGAACGCTCCAGCAACGCATGCCACACCGAATGACGCTGGTTGAAAAATGTCCAGTCCAGCAACCCCTTCGGCTTGTTCCCTGGCGCGACATCGTGAACCATCGTCCAGGTCTCCAGACGAAATGAAACCCAACCAAGCAACGCCTCACAACCAGATGCATCTACCACCGTGGCTCCCAGCCCACGCGCAAGCACAAGAGATGCCCCTATAAAGTCATTGTCCGTATCCGCATTGTCAATACCGGATGCTGCCCAGCGGACATACGCATCCACAAAATCGACACCCAACACCGCTGCGCTGTCCAGCGCGACAATCATTGTGTCCGTGAGGCCCGTCACTTCTGTCTCGCCATCCATGGCTGTCCGCAGCAAAATCGCACAGGCAAACAGACGCGCAATATGCCCGCGGCGGTCATCCTTCTTAGGATTCCCCCACCGCGTCAGCGCGCAGACTTCCTCCGGATGCCACCGTAGTGGCACGGGAGGCGTAGCGCCATCCCGGATACTCTTCAGAACCACCAAATGTTCCTCAGAGTCACTCCCATAATCGGCATCTGCAATCTTCTTGAGAATCGCCGCATCCACCAATGGTCGCACTGCATTTAGCAAGGCATCCGGGTCCGCCACAGCGCGGATAACATCACAGTCCGCACCCGGGGCCGGCGGCTCGGGAATCTCATCCACTGCGCACGCTGGCACATCCGGGACAGACGAGGAAACCTCAGGTTTCATCGCATCGATTGCGCTGGTGACCAACATCTCGATATCGGCCTTTGTGGATGTCGCATCCACTTCCTGCCGCATCGCCGCGAGCAAGTCCTCGAGGGCCTTGACCTTGAATGGCTGCTTCCGCTTGCCGGGTTCACTGCTGGGCATTGTCAACTCCACACATACGCGCAAACACCATCCAGTTCGGACAGATCAAGGCCTCGATACCAAGCATCAAATCGGATTCTCTACGGCTTCTTCAAGAATGGAACCGGTCTCAGTTCCAGCTTGCGGATGCTCTGGAGGTAATCGAGTACGGGCTTGCTCGCATCCCCGCCAACCTGCGCATGGAAGTGCAGCGTAAAACCGTGTGGACCCTTTGCATCGATCAGCTTTGGTTGCAGCGTCAACATCGCTTTTACAAAGTCGAGCTGCCCCAGCATCGCCGCACAGAAAATGTCCGGTCGCGCGCCTCGCTCGAGGAGGAGCATCACGATGTCGCGCTGGCCCATATGGGATGCACCATTTAGCCCAGATTCCCAGTCGCCGGCACCCCAATCGATGGTTGCATTGATGAGGCCTGGCTCTTTATCGAGCAGCTTCTTGACCATCTCGATGTCAGAGTGCGCATAAATGACAAAGTCCTGCGCCATTTGGCGGTTGACCTGCGGCTTACGCCAGCTCGGCTTGAATCCAGGGGCAGGGTAGTCGCGGACAAGCGGCGCCTCGACAGGGCCATCCGTAGATACGACTGGCTTTTCCTGCGCACTCACTGCGCTTGCACTCAGCAGCCCGGCAGCCGACAACGCGATATTGCGGCGGGAAATCAATGTCTTCATACTTAGGATTGTACTTTGGATGTTCGTACGGCTAGCAGACTTCTGGTCCCCATCCACCGCCGCCTGGCGTTTCGACAACAAGAACATCCCCCGCCGCGCAGTCCACCTGATCCACACACCGCAGCACCGTCGTCGCCCCGCTGTTGTGCCGAACCCACTGGATACCCTGTCGCCCAGGCCCGCCACCCGCACGCCCGCGCGGCGCGAAAATCCTCGACTGCGTAATCACGCTCACCTGGACATCCTCTAGGAACTGCCACTCGCGCCGAACGCCACACCCGCCGCGCCACTTCCCCTTGCCACCCGAACCGGGAATAAGACGGAACTGCATCAGACGGACTGAAACACGTCGCTCAAGCACCTCCGGATCTGTGATCCGCGTGTTGGTCATGTGGACATGGACGCCATCCGCGCCAGGGTGGCCCGCAGCCGCGCCACTCCCACCGGCAAGCGTCTCATAGACACTAAAGCGGGTATTGCCAAAGAGGATGTTGTTCATCGTCGCCTGACTCGATGCGCAAATCCCGATCGCATCGAGGAGTGCATCCACAATCCGCTGGCTCACCTCGGTATTCCCGCCGACCACCGCCGGACACGCCGCCGGATCCGCGTTAAAGACAGGATTAATGAATGTTCCGGTGGGGACAACAAGATTAATGGCATCCAGAATGCCATCCGACAACGGAATATCATCCGCTACCAGCAGCCGGAGCACATAGAGCACCGCGGCCTGCGTCACCGCAAGCGGCGCATTGAAGTTGCCATTCACCTGCCCGCTGGTCCCTGTAAAGTCAATCTCAACCGTTGCATCGGGGTCATGCGGGTTTTCCGGCCAGCGAAGGGTGACCAAGACGTAGGACTGAGGGCCACTAGCGTGCTCAAGCACCGAAATACCGTGCAGCTTCCCGCCCACCGGGCGGATACGTGCAAGCGCACGCCGGGCAGCCACGCAGGCACGGTTGGCCAGCTGCTGTTGCTGGTCATCCACCTGCGCAATACCGTATCGCTCAACGAGTGCCGCAAGCTGTACAGCTCCCTCACGGTTTGCCGCACGCTGCGCCGCGAGGTCCGCCAGATTGTCACTCACCGCACGGCTTGGAAATGGCCCCGTGCTCAGCAGCATCCGGATAGCATCCGGGTCATACGGCATCGGTGGGATAACAACGCCTTCCTCCACCAATGTCGTCGCCTGCGGAGGCATCGATCCAGGACGGCTTCCCCCGAGCTCGGCATGATGCGCACGGCTTGCAACATACCCGCAAAGCGCTCCCGCATTGGTGAGCACACGGGTCACCAATGTGACATCCGGCAGGTGAGAGCCACCAAATGCAGGGTGGTTGACGACGACTTCATTGGATTTCGCAAAGGCATCGGCCTTTATCAGCGCACGCACACACGCTCCGAGTGCCCCGAGATGAACCGGGATATGCGCGGCTGTTGCGACCAGGCTGCCATTCGCATCCAAAACCGCACACGAATAGTCCAGGCGGTCGCGCACATTTACACTGAGCGCCGTCCGCTGGAGGGTATCGCCCATCGCATCCGCAATCGCAGCAAACCGGCGACTCCAGAGCGCAGCTTCTACGGCGGCATCCGTGGTGGCTTCCGTGGACTGTTTCGCACACCGATGCAGCACAATCGCACCCGATTCCGCATAGGAAAGCTTCCACCCCGCGGGCACGAAGAAGGCACTGTGGGCCAGCGTGAGACTGATCGGCCCCTCGGTTCCATCGGGGCACGGCTGCAAACTGTCACCATCCACAATCTCAATCCCACCGACCTCGCGCACCGTCGTCACCAGAGTGTCACAAACAAGGGCCCGGTCAGCGGGCGGCGGTGAACCAAATGTCTGCGCATAAATGTCCACAAATGCGACATCGAGATGTTCACCGCTCACCAATGCAATCGAGAAAACCGCTTCCTGCCCGGCGACATGACAGTACGCCGTATGCGTTGTAACCATCCCGGATGTCAGCTCACAGCCATCATCAAGGAGGCCAGAACGCGCCGCCGCTTCCTGCACTCCTGCCCGCTGCCACAAATCGCTTGCATCCACCGGCGCTGCAACCAGCTGATCAAGCGTTCGGGCAAGCCCCGTCCCCGCAAGCCCGCGCGCGGACAAAAGGCCGGCATCCGGCGGAATAACAACGGTATCCAGCCCCAGACGCTCCGCAAGCTGCGCGCCGTGCAGCCCTCCCGCACCCCCAAATGCAACCAGCGCATGGCCATCTAAGGCGATTCCCTGCCGCAGCGTCACCCCGCGAATCGCATCCGCCATCGTGTCGTTAGCCAGTACCAACAGCCCTTCGCAGAGGGAATGCCGATCGGGCACGGGGTGGCCCGCCGCCGCGATGTCATCTATCAACCGATTAAGCGCACTCTCCGCCGCTTGGACATCAAGGGGAATTCCAAACTTACCGGGATCAATCCGCCCCAGCAGCACATGGATATCGGTAATCGTCAGCGGCCCGCCAAGCCCATAACACGCCGGGCCCGGGTTTGCGCCCGCGCTCGCCGGTCCAACACAAAGCATCCCGGTATGATCAAGCGAACAAATCGACCCACCGCCCGCCGCAACCGTTACCAGCTCGGCACTTGGGCTTAAAAGGGTCGCATCCCCAACTGTCTGCTTACGCGACAGCGGGACGATGCCATCCTGAATACGACAGACATCCGTGCTCGTGCCGCCCATGTCGACGCCAATCGCCTTGGAAAAGCCCGCGGCTGATGCAGCTTTCGCCGCGCCGACGACGCCGCCCGCAGGCCCTGAAAGCAAGCAATCCCGCGCACGAATCCGTTCAATGGGGACAAGCGTGCCACTGGATGCCATCACGTGCAGGCGCGACCCCGGCGAAAGCGCCGATGCAACACCCTGAAAATACGCATCCATGATCGGCGCAAGATACGCATCCACACACGCCGTCATCGTGCGGTCAACAAAGCCAATCCCACTTGTCAGGTCACTCGCGCAGGAAATCGTTTTGAAGCCAAGATCTCGTAAAATCGCCACCACCCGCCGCTCATGGTCAGGGTTTGTCGTGCTATGGAGAAGCGACACGGCCGCGACAGGCGCGTGGCCATCCGAAAGCACTGCTTCCGCAGCCCGTCGCAAAGCTACTTCATCGAGCAGAACCACGCAGCTTCCATTGGCGGCGCTGCGCTCCACAACACCAACCACGCAGTCCGGAAATGGAATCGGCTTTTGAATCGCCACCGCAAACAAGTCGGGGCGCTGCTGGTTGCCGATATGCACGATGTCTTCGAACCCGGCGGTCGTAAACAGCACCGGAGGTGTACCTGTGCGGGTAAGCAGAGCATTAGTTGCCCGCGTCGTCGCGATGCGCATGTCCATTTCGGGAAGCGGTTGGCCGAGCGGCGTCCCCGTAAGCTGATGCGCTGCCACCAGCGGCGGCTCAAGCCCAGTCTGGATGCGGGTGATATTGCCATCCGCATCGGTTGAAGGCAGCTCCCCTGAGCTTAGAACTTTGGCCCGGTGGATGTCTCCGTTTGGTGCGATTCCGATCGCATCCGTGAATGTCCCGCCGGTGTCAACAAAGACCTGCCAGCGACTCACCCGCGTTGCCCGACCCACTCGCGGAAATCGCCGTAGCGCCGCGTCACCCCAAGGCCATCCAGTCGCTCGAGCAGCGGTAAAACAACCTTACGGCTCGAACCAGTTGCATCGCGGACATTCCCAACCGTGATGCCATCCGGGTGATTTGCAAGGCCCTTAATGGCCGCGACGGCGCTGTCATAGGTGGCTTTTGCGATGTAAATGTCATCCCCAAGCGTGATCAGACGCTCCTGATCGACGAGGTACATGAGGATTGCGCCGATTGGGATTTGCCTTGGGTAAATAAACGCACTCGGATGCGGAGGCTGGTAACCGGCTGCGATGAACACCGCTTCGATCTCGGCGGCAGGCGTTTCCCAGGCGGCGGGCAGCTCGGGGACGTAGTCCTTCAAGTGGATGATGGGTCCGTGGATTTCGAGGACGCCGCGCATCGCAAGCCAGGTCAGCACCGCTGGGTAGTCAGGCACATCGGCGGCTTTTTGCAATGGAATCCGCAGACTGTCGCGTCCCGTGCCGCGCTTGAGTGGATTTTTACGGTGGAAGTCTGTGAGGTGGCGCGCAGCCGTGTCCATCAGGCGCTTCGCCGCTACCGGCGAAACGACAAGGTCATCGGAGACCAGCGCGGCAAGGCCTTCTGAAATCGCATCCTCAAGCGCATCATCGATGTCATCCGCGGTCACGGAGAGCTCGCTTGCAAGCTGCGCGGTCGTAAATGCGGCATGTCGGGTGAGGATATGCGCTGCGAGAGCGGCGGTAGTGGTGTTTCCCTGCATCGTAAATGTGTCCAGCGTCACAGTATCGCGGCGCTTCGCCTTGTGGGGCATGTTTGGGTGGAGGATGGTGGCGGAGCCGGCAATATTCTCCGGGCTCCAGAGGCGGATGGCGATTTTTTGCCCGCGCAGAAAGGCAAATGGCGTCTCGAGGAGGAGCTGCGCAGGGTGCGGGTTTTCGGCGGGTTCAGCGGTATCGCCACGCAGGAGGTGGAGGCGTGCGTGGAGCGTAGCGGTCCCGGTGTGGAGGTGGATGCGTTGCTGATGTTTGAGCTGACCAGCTGTGGGGTGGACAGTGATGTTGACGCCAACAATGGATGCTGGCTGGGATGCGCCATTTTGTGCAAGGACGCAGCCACGCTCGATGGTGGCTTTGTCTGCGAGGTGGATATTGATGGCGACGCGGTGCCCGGCGGCTGCGGCTTGGGTTTGTTTACCGTGGCGTTCGATGGACTTGACACGCGCAGGGATGTTTTGCGGGAGGAGAGTAAGCGTGTCGCCGGCGGAGATAAGGCCTTGTGTGATGCTGCCGGTGATGATGGTGCCGACGCCTTGGCGGGTGAACGTGCGGTCGATGGCCAGCCATGCGGGGAGGAGTGGGTTGGGATCGGGGAGGGCGGTGATGGCATCGACAAGCGCTGTGCGGAGCTGGTCCATTCCCTGCCCGGTGATGGCGCTGACGGGGAGCATTTTCGCGCGGGCGAACGGTGTTGCGGCGAGGCTGCCTCTAATGTCATCCTCGACGAGGGGAAGTAATTCGGCATCGATGAGGTCGATACGGGTGATGGCGACGAGCATTTGTTCGATGCCCAGGGCACAGAGGAGCTCGATGTGTTCGCGGGTCTGTGGCATCGTTCCGCTGTCCGCTGCAACGACAAGCAGTGCTATCTGAATTCCGCCGGCGCCGGCGAGCATATTGCGGATGAACTTTTCGTGGCCCGGGACATCCACGAATGAGATCTCAGGTTCATCAGGGCGTTCTGGGAGACGCGCAAACCCGAGGTCAATTGTCATCCCGCGTTGCTGTTCCTCGAGGAAGCGATCGGGGTTGACACCGGTCAGGGCTTGAACAAGCGTGGACTTTCCGTGGTCGATATGCCCGGCGGTCCCGATGATGCCCTGTTGTGCCATGATTACGATTTTACCGGCGAAGGTGGATCGATATTAGCCAGATCGTAACCTACGGCTTTGTCGGTGGTTCTGGTTTTACAGCTGCCGCGGCATTACCGTTCTGAAGCACGCCATCCGGGTCAACCCGCAAGGCAGACTTAGGAAAGTCCAGCTTTGAGAGCGCCTCGACTTCCCGAATAGCCTTGCCAGTATCATCCACGGTGGGGCCAACGCCGGCAGCCTGACGTGTGGCGAGAATGTCACCGTATTGAAATGTGCCATCCGGAGATAGCGTCACGGTCAGCAGCGGCGCGATGCCATTGTAGCCGGAGAGACTAACCTTGTTTGTTGTGCAGAAGTTGCCAAGGGAGTAGGCGATGAGGCGATTTTTGTAGAGCTCCATCCCGCGGGTAACGTGCGGTCCGTGTCCGATAACAAGGTCTGCGCCATTGTCAACCACCGCGTGTGCGATCTTGAGGACATCCCCACGGTTCTCCCCCAAGTACTTCTCAGGACCTGGCTTTACCCTACGGTAATTGGAACCTTCGCCCCCGGCGTGCATCGAGAAAATGACGATATCCGTTCTCTTCGAGAGGCCCCGCACCACTTTGAGGATGCCCTTGAGGTTGTTGAGGTCCGCGGTTCCCTTGTTTGGTGCGAAGGCACAGATTCCAATTTTGAGGCCATTTTTCTCGATGATGGTGTACGGCTTTGCTGCCAGCCCGGCGTGGTCAATCCCCAGACTCTCCAAGACTTTGGTGGTGTTGCGCTGCCCGGTTGGGCCAAAGTCGCCGCTGTGGTTATTGGCAAGGGAGAGGACATCAAAACCCGTTTTCTTCAGCTGTGTCGCAAGGGATTCGGGTTGGCGGAAGCGGTAGCAGACTTCGGTTTTGCCGCACTTTTTGAGCTCGCCGCCTTGATCCAGGATGGTTCCCTCGAGGTTACCAAAGGCTATGTCTGCGGATTCGATAAAGGTTGCGATTTCCCTGAACAGCTCTGTTCCGGGTGCTGGCAATGTCTTTGCATCGGGGTAGTTGGTTCCCAACATGATGTCGCCGACGGCAGCGATGGTGATGCTGGTTACAACATCTGGCTTAGGGGAAACCGTAGGCAACGGTGTCTGTATTGCATCAGTGACACTTGGCGTGGTCTCGGGCATCGTGACGGTGTTTAGGGAATTCGCAGGCCGGTCAACCAGACCTGCGATGACGGATTTTTTGCTCTTACAGCCCGCTGTAATTGCCAGACAGCCCAAAATTCCAGCGAACAGCATCAGACGTGGCGTTTGCATAGAAAATAACACATCCATGAGTATCCCATATCGCGAGACTGATGCAACAACACACGGCATCACGACTGGTTCATGGTGGCTACAGGTTCATCAACGCATTAGTGCTTCGCGAACCGCACGCTCAACATCCTTGATGTCGACTTTCCCATTCCACTGCTTTGTGATCTGTCCATCTTTGACGAGGATCATCGTCGGCAGTGACTTCACGCCCCATTGCTTCCAGACTGCTGAAGTGTCGAGTGCGATGGGATAGGTGTACTTGACTTTTGACTTTGCCAAGAATGCGCTGACCTTCTTCTGTCCATCTTCATCTATGGAAATGCCAAGAACGGAGAGCCCCTGCGCTGCATACGTATCGTGGAGATTTTGCACGGCAGGCATCGCTTTGACGCACGGAGCGCACCACGTAGCCCAAAAGTCGACCAGCGTCACCTTGCCTTTTATCGTCTCGAAGTCAACGGTTGTCCCGGAGGGTGTTGGGAGTTTAAACATCGGGGCCGGGCGGGGTATTGGCGCTGGGATGAACGATTCGGGGTCTTTGCTAAACGCATCCACTTCCCCCTTATTGCAGAAGTAGTACGTTTTGCCCTTGTAGGTCACGGCGCCGGCAGGCTTTTCTAGCTCTGTTTCACCATTTTGCAGACAGATGAAGCAGGATGCCTTTGCGGGCAGCTTTCCAGTAACGCGAACGGCTTTCTCCTGAAGGGTGTAAGTCGGCTGCATCCCGGCAAAAGTCACTGCGACCATGACGTGTAACATCTAAAAATTCCTCGCAAATGCAATTCCAAACCGCTTGTTGAAAGCGGAAATCAGGCTGATGCTTTCCCCGCGTTTTCCAAACCAAGTAAGCGTCGTGTGCGCGTTTTTGCCATCACACATCGGGAGAAGAACCAAGTCATCCCGCAATCCAATGCTTGTCCCAAACGTCATCAGCACCTCGCGTCCATATTCGGAATAGGAAAGCCCGATGTAGGGAGCGAGGCGTCCTGCTTCTCCGCCAAGCTGCTTTTGCGCAGAGACAAAATAGCTCATCCCGTAGGGTGTCCCGATACGGTCGCTTGAAAACCCGGCGGTCACGCCCGGCTTCGATGCGGTTTCGGATTGTACGAAATAGTTGCCGACAGGGTTCAGTTTCTCCTGTGGTGCGCTCGCATTGAACTCAACACCGACTTGAAAGCGTGGCGAAACACGCCCTGTCAGCGTTGTCCGCACACGGGGACGGTCCTGCACGGAGTCAACAAATCGCTGGGAGAACTGGTAGGTACCTTGTATGCCGCTCGCACGGAGCGGTGAGCCTTCGCCCGGTCAGCCCGTTCACGGGGGAAGGGTTGAGCGCAGCTTATCTTTGATCGATTGGCCATCGGGGAGCTGTGCGATGCTCGGTTTAGCCATCCCTGTGATGAGTAGCATCACCAAACCTGTAACCGCGGCAGTTGATGTAGCTGGTCGATTACGCTTGATGCTCATAAATATAAACTTCAACTTCCAATGACTAAAGCTACAGTCATTCAGCGTTATGGTCACCGTAGCAGAAGTATAACCAAAAGTCGGTGTATTACCAGCATTTGAGGTTACATCTGACATGGCTATGGAGATTTTGGGATTGGCGGCTAGGTGTGTTCGCGACAAGTGCCGTTTGATACCGCTCAAGTAGGTGACCAGATCACCCAAATAAACATTCTTTCAACTATGAAGCGATAGTGAACACATGTTTTCAAGTCTTCGTCTAAACTATGAACTGGAGGGTAGTCCTATGAAGAATGTATTACTTGCAGGCGTTGTCCTTGCACTGATCGGTGGCAGTGTCCTCGCACAGGGCCCAGGCGGCGGACGCCCAGGTTTCGGTGGCAGCATGCCGGGTGGTCAAGGTGGACCAGGGATGCGCGGCGGAATGGGCGGCGGCATGATGGGTGGCGGTGGCATGGGTGGCGGTCAGCGCCGTAACCCAATGGCACGTATGCTCGAAGAGCTCGGCCTCACCGCAGATCAGAAGAAGAAGGCTGACAAGGTTTTGGAAACCAGCGCTGCAAAGCGCAAGAAGCTGGATGATGAAACCAAGGTAGCCATCGAGAAGATTCTGACACCTGCTCAAAAGAAGAAAATGGATGATGTCCAAAAGGAAATGCGATCCCGCTTCCAGGGCATGATGGGCGGCGGCGGTGGGATGGGTGGCGGCATGGGTCGTCCAGGAATGGGCGGACCAGGCGGAGCACCTCAGGGTGGTAAACCTGGCAAGAAGCCTTAATCTCATCCAACACAATTAAAAATGAATCCCCTCCAGAAAACTTTCTGAAGGGGATTTTTCTTTGCATCGCGGTCGATCTACCGCTGCGCTTTGACTGTCATGCATCCAAGGTTGTTGATCGCTCTATTCGAGCTCAAGCTTCCCAAAGCGGTTCTCGGTCGGGTCCAGCTTACGGCGGATCATGTCATACGCATTGTTGATGCGTTCCAGGATTTGTGCGGCTGCTTGCTGCTCCATACTGCCATCCGGGAAACGGCGGCTGTCAGCGCGCCCGGCAAGCTGTTGATACGTCGCTTGTACCTTCGACAAATCCTCTATCGGAGCAATACCCAGTGTTTGGAATGCAGCACGCTCATCCGCTGTCCACATCCCGGTAGCCACCGGCTTAGCCTGCACCGTACTTGGGGCAACATTGGTCTCTGTGGCAGCATTACCATCTAATTCACCACGTGCGCGTGCACGGGATGCGTTGATTTTTTCCTGCGCACGCCGCAAGAGAGCATCTGCGTCAGATTCGCCACTTTGCCGACCAGGACTTAAACTTGCATCCAATTCACGCTCAGCAAGCGCATCCTCGATGCGTTCCTTGGCAGAATTTGCATACGCTTTTCCCAAGTTAAACAGTCGATCAGGAATACTCAAGCATCCACCTCTGGTTCAATCTGTAGCTGCGCATTGGCAAGCAACACTGATGATGCAAGTGCACCATCCGGAGTGTACCAGCGGAAATTGCCCGGTTGGATCAGGCGGAAACGATCGGTCAGATGCGTTGGCTCACTTGTGATTAGGAAACCATCATCGGAGCGATATTCCCACAGGGTGTAGTAATCTGCCCAGCGGCTAAACCAGCGCAAAACGCCGAGCCCAAAGGGACTTGCAACCATCACGTTCAGGCCTGTGTACGCTTCGTAAGGAATATCCGTTGCGTGCGCACGCGCAAGCAGCTCATCAAATGCCGCAGCAAGCGCCGCTGCGATGGTGTCGGACTCACGGGCATCCCCAACCTGTAGCGCCAGCCACTCAGCAAGGACCGCGGAGTCACAGTCGCGTGTGGATGCGCCCTGCAATCCAGCATCGAGAAGGTCGCTGCGCAGCGAGTCGAGCGTGCTATCACGGACATGGCCATTGTGGCAGATGAGCATGCTGACGCCTTCGGGGGTAGTGACTCGGAAGGGATGTGCATTCTCACTAATGACGGCCCCGGAGACAGCCTTTCGAAGATGTCCGATCAGCACATTTGCCGGACCTGAACCGGCATGATCACGGCTGCTGACCTGAGATGCAAACACGTAGTAAGGAGACTCGCTCGCGGCACCGGTTTCACGGATTAGGGAGACGCGGCCATCGGAATCGAACCAGCCAACCCCCCAAGCATCCTTGTGACCAGGCTCATTTCCAGGAGACACTGATGCACGCTCGCACTGGGAGCGAAGCGAATGCTGGGCTGCAACGAGGTGAGTGTAAGGGTCAATCTCTGCGGAACCAGGGCTGCCGATTACCGCAAGCATCCGACACATAGGCTAGTTACTACCTGATGTAGACCCGGAACCACCACCCGTTCCAAGCTTTGCTTCGAGCTCAGCAAGCTGACGCTCGACATCCGTCGGTACGGATGCAGTAGCCGTTTGTTGTGGCAGCGGTGCACTGGAAAGGCCTAGCTTGAGCTCAAGCTCTGCGAGCTCGGCTTCGGCTGCAGCACTGCGCTCGATGTCTTCGAGGCCAGCGAGACGGGTTTCAACACGGCCCTTGCCCAGCTCGGCGCGGGCACGGGATTCGTGATGGGTCTGTGTGATTTTTTCTTTCGCACGTCCGAATGCGGTTTCGGCCTGCTCGAACTGCCCCATCGCGCCCAGAGCCTTTTCCATTTCGTTTTGGATCTGAGCGGACTTCCACTGCGCCTTGAGCTGCAGCGCTTCGGCTGTCTTGCGGCGAATCATTTCTTCTTCGCGCTTGATGTGCTCTTTGACCTGCTCGGATGTCTCGATGGCTTGGGTTAGAGCTTCTTTAGTGGACCCAAGGGATGACTCGATTGTCTGCTTTTCGGTCAGCAGCTGCATCGCGAGATCGCGCTCACCCTTCTTAAGGGCAAACTCAGCCTTTGCCTGAAGGTTAGAGATCTGCTTCTCAAGCTCATCCACCATGGATTGGAGATTGTTCTTTTGCGTGATCGCGGCGACAGCACGCTCACGGTTACGCGAATGCATCTCGTGCATTTCACGCTTGGCCTGGTCGAGCAGAATATCTGGGTTCTCGAGCTTGTCCAGCCCGAATCCAAACCACGACTTGATGAGATTGATCAGACGACTAAACATGCTATTCGTTTTTGATTCCCGGAATTTGTCATCCTTGCGGATACCCCGATTGTACCAAAGCGGATGTACATAAAGTTCCCGGATAGGTGGTCGACTGGGCTTGATCGGATGATTCCGATATGTTGCAACCATGGCTACCTCATTACTCACCCTCCGCGTCACGCCGCGTGCGGACAGAACTGAGGTGGTGGGGCGCCGCGCGGATGGCGTTATCGCGGTTCGGGTGACGGCTGCGCCGGCGGATGGCAAGGCGAATGCGGCGGTGATTAAGGCCCTCGCGGATGCGCTTGGCACGCGCCCTAGCGGTGTGACACTGGTCTCCGGACAGACCGGGCGCGACAAGCGGGTTCAGGTGGACTCCTTGACAGCCACAGAGCTCGCAGTGGCACTTGAACGGCTCAAGCTTATCGGTGAATGAGGTTGGTTAGTTGGATGGCAGCGTGCATAGCGTAGAGTGGCTACATGCAAGGTGAACGCAACCTCGACACGCTCCTGAAAACGATGCAGCCACTTCTCACGGATGGCAAATGGGTCTTTCGCACATCCGCAAATGGCTTTGATGCGGCCAAATTGGAAACGGCCATTTTGATGTTTAGAGAACCCGAGGGCGTCACGATTATCAGCCCGGCCAAACCATCTGATGAAGGTCTTCCCACATGGGGGATGATCACGCTTTCCATCCACTCCAGCCTCGAGGCGGTGGGCTTTCTCGCTGCGATTACAACATCCCTTGCCGCGATAGGCATCCCAGTAAATGCCGTCTCTGCGTACTACCACGACCATATCTTTGTGCCCTACGAACGCCGCGATGATGCGCTGGAGTGTTTGCGGTGTATGATGCGCGAAACCGAATGTGGTTGATGTAGCGGGATGAGCCCGCCCTCAGGCTATTCGACCTCACGATGATTGTCATAAGCCTTGTCACTCTTACTCTGGCTTGAAAACGAAATAGAAGAAAAAATGCTCTCACCAAGTAAAGAAACAAAGCCCACCCTCAGGCTGTTCGACCTCACGATGATTGTCATAAGCCTCGTCATCGGGATGGGCATCTTCCGAACGCCGGCCACGGTCGCACTCAAGTCGGGTAGCCTCTTTATCTTCTATGCAGCATGGATCGCCGGAGGCATCATCACCTACTGCGGCGCGCGCACTTTCGCCGAAATCGGCCGCCGCCTCCCCGTTACTGGCGCGTATTACCGCATCTTCTCGGAGGCTTACTCACCCGCCGTCGCCTTTGCCATTAATGCCGTAACACTGATTTCAAACTCGGTGACTATCGGTGGTGTTGCCCTGATTGGCGCAGATTACATCCATGGCGTCCTCCCGGGCATCCCGGTCAATGCCATCGCATCCGGCTGCATCATCGTCTTCTACATCGTCAACCTCCTTGGCCTCCGCACCAGCGCGACGACGCAAAACATCATGATTGGCATCAAGCTCGCCGCCATCGCGGTGATCATTTTGTGTCTGGTGATGCTGCCAAGTGCGCCCATTCCAAAGGCAGTGGCTGTTATCACAGAGAAGGTCAACCACTCGCCACTTGCCGCGCTTGGGATTGCGCTCATCGCGGTCTCATTCACCTACGGCGGCTACCAGCAGTCGATTAACTTCGGCGGGGACAGTGATGCGCGTGGTCAACAGGTCCCAAAGGCCATCATGCTGGGGACATTCCTTGTGATGGCGATTTACATCCTTACGAACATCGCCTATGTCCATGTCATCGGGTTTGAAGCGCTGAAGTCGACGGACAATATTGCATCCGTGGTCGCGACGAACCTGATGGGTCCTCTTGGCGGCAAGCTCCTCGCAGCGATTTTGTTTGTCTCGGTCTGCGGCGCCATCAATGTCAACTTTATGACGAATCCGCGCGTGATGACGGCGATGTGCGAGGATGGCGTTCTCCCCAAATGGTTTACGCATACGGACAAATCGCGTCATGTGGATCCGCGTGCGCTGACCATTTTCGCGCTCGGTTCATTTGTCAGCGTGTTTGTCGGGAAGTCCTTTGAGCACTTGCTGAACTACACGATTTTCCTCGACTGTATCGGGATGATTTTTGCGGCGGGTTCGCTCTTCGTGCTGGCGAAGCGTCTGCCGGTGACACTGCAGCTGAAGGTGTTGACGGCGGTCTTTATCATCGGCTACGCGTTCATTGGCTTCAGTGTGTACAACGATGACCCTGCGGCGGCCATCAATGGCGTGATTGTGACGGCGGTGATCAGTTTGGTGGGCTGGTGGATGCTGCGTTCACGAAGTGGTGGCAAGCGGCATCCGGAGGAGGTTTCGTGATGAAGCATTTGGCGATGTTTTTCGCGGTGGTTGCGTTCCTCATGTCGATGGTTGGGCGTGCGGATGCGCAGGTCGTTCTGGAGAAAGGGATTGAGTATTCAAACCCGGACAACCAGCATTTGCAGCTCGATATGGCGCGTCCGAGTGCCGCAAGTGGGCCCCTGCCAGCCATTATTTGTATTCATGGTGGCGGGTTTCGCGCGGGGTCGCGGGATGGCTACCTTGGCCTCATCCAACAGCTCGCGGGGCGCGGGTATGTGGCGGTTACGGTGAGCTATCGGCTGGCGCCGAAGTATCCGTATCCGGCAGCAGTGCACGATGTCAAAGCGGCGGTGCGCTGGCTCCGTGCGAACGCGAAGAAATACAATATCGACCCGAATCGGATTGGTGCGACGGGCGGCTCGGCGGGCGGTCACCTCGCGCTTTACCTGGGCGTGACGGGCGATGTTGCAGCCATCGAAGGGGATGGCGGTAACGCAGGCCAGTCGAGTGCGGTGCAGTGTGTTGTGAATGTGTATGGGCCGAGTGACTTTACGAAGTCGTATGGCAAGAGTGTGGATGCGGCGGAGGTTCTTCCGCTCTTCCTTGGCGGCAATGTCGAGCAACAGCGCAAGCGGCATCTGGAGGCCAGCCCGCTCTACTGGGTGACACCGAGCGCGCCTCCAACGCTATGTATCCACGGGACGCAGGATCAGTATGTGGCCTACGAGCAGTCCATCTGGATGGTGGATCGCCTCCTAGCGGCAGGCTGCGAGGCGGAGCTCACTACGATTAGCGGCGGCGGCCACGGCTTCAACGCGGAGCAAAGCAAGGTCGCAGATGCGGCGCTGTTCGCGTGGTTTGACAAGTATTTGAAGGCTGGGAAGTAGGGGGGGGAGCTGCTTTCGCAATCCGTAGAGGATTTGATTCTTGCAAGAAAGGGCTTCCGTCTAATTGGAAGCCCTTTTGCATTATTTGTTCGCCAC
>CAIYBQ010000101.1 GCA_903924445.1 uncultured Armatimonadota bacterium
AAGAACTTCGCGAGGAAGAGCAATGGGCTTGACTCAATCCAGTGGAAGTAGACATGCGGGCGTCGATTCGTGATGGTCGCTACTTTGATCATCAAGGCAGCGATGCCATTTGGCACAGCAACTCCCTTGCAGCGCAGTACCCAGAAGCCACCCACTTCATGGCCTTCCACCATCAAGGTTGTCCTAAACTCAGAGCTGTCACCGACATAGACCTCAACAAATGCCGTTTGCGCTTCCTGTGAGAAGTGATGCAACCAGCTGGCTTCCCGTTCACTGGCCGAGTACTCGTGTGCATCCCCCGCATCTGGGTGGTTCGCGATGAACCGCATCTCACCCGTCTTCGCCATCTGCTCAATCATCCACTGTGCTTTTTCATCCAGGATGACATCTTTGACGCGAAGCTCCGTTACACGCCACATCCGGCTTACAAATGCAATCGCGAGAATCGCAAAGATGAAGAACGATGCGATTTTGACACCATCTGGGCGTTCCACAACATTGACAGCCGTCGTGTAAAGGAAGACCAATGCAATGACGCCATACGGGATGGCTTTTCCGATGCCATGCCGACTGAACATCGAAATAGTCACGGCTACCGCAGCACTTGTCATGAGGACCAGAACGCCGGTAGCGTAAGCGCCGCCTTGTGCATCGACGTTTGCCTTGAAGACAATTGTCACCACAATCGCGATGGCCATAAAGACCATCACGAGTGGGCGTGTTGCGCGTGTCCACTCGGGTGCCATCCCGTAGCCTGGGAGGTAGCGAGGGACGATGTTCAGCAAACCAGCCATCGCGCTTGCGCCGGCGAACCAGAGGATCGCAATCGTCGAGATATCGTAAAACGTTCCAAAGCCCTTGCCATAAAACTCATACGCAAGATAGGCAAGTGCACGGCCATTGGCGGGTTCGTGCGGCTTGAATGCCTCCGCTGGAATCAGCATTGTTGTCACAAGGCTACTCGCGATCAGGTAGACGCTCATGATCAGCGCGGCGCCGATGAGTAACTTTTTCGTGCTGCGAATACGTCCCGTCGGGACTTCCTCTGTGTCATCTTTGTCGCCCGTAACAAGCGGCATCACAGCTACACCCGTCTCGAACCCTGAGAGGCCAAGTGCGAGTTTTGGGAAGTAGAGCAGCGAGAGCCCAACCAATGCGAGGTGATTGCCATTGGTTTTCAGTTCAAGAGCATTCCCCCAGTTTGTCCACAGCTCGGGGTTGGATGCAAGTATCGAGATTCCTTTACCGATGACGGCAGCGTTCATCCCGAGATAGGCGATCACAAGCACAACGGCGATCCCGATGGCTTCTTTAAAGCCCTTAAGGAAGACGCCACCGAGGAGGCTAATCAGGACGAGCGTGATTCCGATTTGCCATGCCTCAGGATTGTGTTCCATGAGGGTGTGGAACAGCGGGTTTTCCCGGACGTGGGTAGCGGCATCCGCTGCTGACAGCGTAATCGTGATGACAAAGTCTGTCGCCACGAATCCAAGGAGTACGAGAACAAAGAGGCGCGCATTCCAGCGGGACAGCAGGCCTTTGAGCATACTGATGGAGCCTTCACCGTGCGGGCTCTCCTTGGCGATTTGTGCGTAAATCGGGAGTGCGCCGAAGAGGGTCAGGAGGATGAGGACAAGCGTTGCGACGGGCGAGAGCGCGCCCGCGGCGATAAACGCAATACTCGGCTGATAGCCAAGGGTCGAGAAGTAGTCGACACCCGTCAGACACATCACCTGCCAC
>CAIYBQ010000102.1 GCA_903924445.1 uncultured Armatimonadota bacterium
CTTGACTTGGCAGTACCAGATGCTGTTGAAAACACTCCGGTGTTTGCCTTGTCATGGCGCAACTCGACCATTGTTCTGCTCGCAGCAGTTTGTCCCTTCTTGAACTCATAGGTCAAGGTGAAGGAACTCAGGGTTGGCTTTGTTCCAGGGTCTGCAGATGGAATGAAGAGGCCTCCAGCCGTGTCATCTGCCAGCTGTTCAGCACGGATCGAAATGGTATCGCCCGACTTTATGGCATAGGTGAGGTAGCCAGTCACGGCGCCAGCCTTGTAGCCGGCGGAGCCGGCCTGCACACCGGAAACGATGGATGCATCGGTTGCCAATGTCAGATTTGGTGCGAGTGTCCTCGAATAGCCAAAGTTCGTGATTGCCTTATCGCGCTCAGCTCCTGCTACTGTGTCCTTAGCACGTGCAAAGTTGAAGATAACCGAGTCCTTCGAAGATAGGACCTGATTCCATTGCAGTCCAAGGCCTGGAGTGCGGCTGCCATTTGACTCGACTCCGTTGTAACGATTTAGGAGCGAGAGCATCGCTGTTGCACGCGGCGTTGCAGCAAACTGTGCTCTAACACCAGAGTGGTAGAACGGCTGAAGCTGTCCAAACTGGAATGCCTTCGTGAAGAATGCGCTTGTTCCGGTAGGAATTGTCTCGTAACCAACGTGGGTAGGGAAGATACCAGCATCGATGGTAACAGGCTTTGTGCCACCGGCAATGACACGTGCATAGGCCTCGTAGACATTGCTTGTGGTTGTGTTGACGCCCGCAAGTCCAAGCGGCAATCCTGCGACAACATTGCCATCCACCATACGAATGGAAAAGCCTGTTTTCCGCTTATCGGATGGGTCGGAGAAGAAGTGCAGCTCACCGAGGTTCAGCTGAGTTGAGCCTTCTTTTGCATTGAAGTAATAAGGCGCACCTATCGCTCCGTTCAGTCCAGTGGATGGGCGATTGAAGTTAGCGGTGTAGTTGGTCTCGATGGTTGCACCGATCTGAATACCCTGTGCATTTGCCTGAGTCGAGGCGAGCGCAACGACAGCGATCGGAGCTGCGAGAGAGAGAGATACTGATTTCATACAACAGTCCTTAGAGACAGATGATGTTCGAACAGAAAGTTCTGAACGGAAAGTGTCGAAAAAATTACTTGGAGCGGGCATCCGACAGGCCGCTCGTGGAGACATAGCCAGCTTCGCCGTGCATTGATAAGTCCAAGCCTGCTTCTTCATCGTTGGCTGATACTGCCAGTCCCTTGAAGAGAACCTTCAGGAGGAGACCGATCACCAGTGTTCCAACGCCAGCAAGAATGACAGCCCACATGATGGACTGAAGCTGCGCAGACATCAGAGCGCCACGGTCAGCCGGTACAAGGGAGTTGACGGCTTTATCTGCAAAGATGCCAGTCGCGATTGCTCCCCAAATGCCGCCGAGGCCGTGAACAGCAAAGACATCCAATGTGTCATCAACTCGCTGAAGCTTATTCTTGATTTGAATCGCGGTGTACGAGATAAGAGGGACAACTGCGCCAATGATGATGGCAGAGCTTGGGGTCACAAATCCTGACGCCGGCGTGATCGCTACCAGGCCTGCAACAGCACCGGATGCGAAACCAAGAGCCGTCGGTTGCTTGACATGGATCCACTCGATAAGGCACCAGACGAGTCCAGCCGATGCCGCAGCAATGTGGGTAACCATGAATGCGCTACCGGCAAGTCCATTGCTGGCTCCGGCAGAGCCACCGTTAAAGCCAAACCATCCAAACCAAAGAATTCCCGTTCCGATCAACGTCATCGGAAGGTTGTGTGGACGCGCATCTTCATGGCTCGATAGGCGACGCTTACCTACAAGCATCGCGAGAATAAGTGCGGAGATTCCACTCGTCATGTGGATGACGGTTCCACCGGCAAAGTCCAAGGCACCCAGCTTGAAGAGCTTTCCACCTGGGCCCCACACCATATGTGCCATCGGCACATACACAAGTAGGCTCCAAAGTGCGATGAAGCAACAATATGCGCCGAACTTCATTCGGTCTACAATCGCACCAGAAATCAACGCAGGTGTGATGATTGCAAACATCATTTGGAAGGACATGAAGACCTGGTGTGGAATGGCCATCGCAGTCCCGTTCCAGACAAATGTTGTCTGGCCAACACCCTTGAGCATCACAAAGTCCAGTCCACCGATCATGTCGTTGGTTCCTGGAGCAAATGCAAGGCTATAACCAACCACGACCCAGATGACTGTGACGATTGAGATTGAGATAAAGCTCTGCATAAGAACGTTTAATACATTCTTGCTTCTGGTCATACCGGCATAGAACAACGCTAGTCCAGGCGTCATGAAAAGAACGAGTGCCGTGGATATCATCATCCATGCCGTATCGCCAGCGTTTAATTCAGGGGCAGACTCGTTCTTGATGGTTCCATCGTCGGCTTTTATTGTGCCATCGAACTTAGTCGTGAAATCCGGATGGGTTAGACCTTGCTCGTCGCCGACATTTTTTGAAACTTCTTGCGGGGCCGATGTCAGCGTAGATGTTGCCGTTGGGTCAGTGAGGGATGTACCTTGAGCCACCACTGGTGTATTGGCAGACAGCATGATGACGGACACCAATGCTGCCAAGAGGTATGCGAAGCGACGCATCGAGCTTTGGGCTTTAGCGCACACGGAATGCGGATGTCGCATGAACCGTTCCTTTCTATATGAACAAGGCAGGGTGAGTGCCTAGCATCGAAAGCCTTTGGGGCAGGCATTCCTCTCTTAGCGGAGGATTGAGACTATAAGAATCTAAAAACGCGCGTAGGAAATGCTAAACAGCATCACTTCCGCGCTCACCCGTACGAATACGGATCGCATCGAGTACAGGTGAAAGGAAAATCTTTCCATCACCGATCTCGCCTGTACGTGCCGCTGCGGAGATTGCATCTACGATGCGATTCACTTCACTGTCAGCTGCAACGATTTCAAGCTTCAGTTTTTGAATAAGGTTTACAGTGTATTCAGCACCACGATAGTGTTGTGTGTAACCTTTTTGCTTACCCGAGCCGCGTACCTCGGTCACGGTCATTCCCGTTACACCGAGGTCATCTAACGCTGTTTTTACTTCATCAAGGCGCTGCGGGCGGATGACTGCTTCAATCTTGATCATGTTTCCTCCTTGGGTAAATTGAAAATGGCCCCGACGTTATAACGCGGGACCCATGCATACACGCATCAGGCAACCACAGAAACGAAGCTCTGTTTGAAACCCTTGCACTTTTATAATCGCCATATCCGTAGTCCTTTCGAACAACCGACCCGCGACATTGCGTGAACGTGTATGTATCGATGAACACTACAAGAGTGCGAATCGATGCGCGAGTGTAGTCTGTTTTGCTTTTACCTGTCAAGACTACAGAGAGGAATTTTAATGAAAAACGCGGTGCACCGATTGGAGCACCGCGCTGAA
>CAIYBQ010000103.1 GCA_903924445.1 uncultured Armatimonadota bacterium
AACCGGGGGCGATTTTCGGATGATTGGCTGGTTGGTTTACGAGGCAGTTTTTGATGTCCGGACACAGAGAAGCCTCCGCATGCATGTGTGGCTTGCGGAGGCTTCCCGTTACTGTGTCAGTGATCAGAGCCCGCGTGGGGGCGTTCCTGCACCAGGGGCTGGTGAGCCTGCTGGACCGGATGGCCGTAGTGGCTGGGCTTCCGAGTGGTCGATTGTAACCTGAACGGTGCTCGGTGTGAACAACCAAACACGATCGGAGACGCGCTCGATGTAGCCATTGACGCCGTAGGTGACGCCGCTGAGGAAGTCGGTGACCTTTTCTGCGGTGCGCGCTTGGCACTTTTCAAAGTTGACCAGCTGAGGTGCGCCGGCGCGGAGGCGGTCTGCAACCTTTTGGGCATCATTGAATTCGTAGACGGTCAGAATCGTGATGGTTTGTTCCGGATGTGTCGTGATACGAACACGGTCTTTGGTACCGATATCGTAAATCCGGCCGGTTGGTCTTTCAGAGGAAACCTCATCCAAATCGTCATTGTTGTGACGCAAACCTGCGAAGAAGCCCTTTACACGGTCAACCACGCTGACGCGTGGGCCGTCGAGTTCTTCGTCGTCATAATCCTGATGGTACATCCTCTAACTCCTCAACTAACCATCGGTCTCTCACCGAATATTGCGGTTCCTACACGGACCACATTTGCCCCCTCGGCTATCGCCAAAGGGAAATCCCCTGACATCCCCATCGAGAGGATGCCCTGACACTGCGTTGGCAGCGCATCGTAAAGCTGCCGGACAGACGCAAATGCCTTGCGTGTGTCAACATCACCAATCCCTACAGGCGCCATGGCCATCAGGCCACGTAGCTGCAGGCCGGGCTGCTGCATTACGAACTCCGCCAGCCCCGGGATGTCAGCGGGAGCACATCCACTCCTGCCGATCGCCCCGGTCAAATCCACTTGAAGCACTACCTGAAGTACTTTTCCCTGCGCCGTTGCTGCGGCCGCAAGTGCGGATGCAAGCTTTGGGCGATCGAGAGTTTGCACGATGTCAAAGGTTTGCACGGCTAGCGCGCTTTTGTTTGACTGCAAACCACCAATCAGATGCCAAGTGGCATCTTGCAGCTGTCCCAGCAGTGCCCGTTTGTTCGCGGCTTCCTGCACGTAGTTTTCGCCGAAGTGGCGACACCCTGCATTGTATGCATCCAGCACGCGTTCAGCAGGCTGGTACTTGGAAACGGCAACCAATTGGACACTGTCGGGAGTTCTCCCGGATGACTCCGCGGCCCGTGCTAGCTGGTCTTTCACCATGTTTACACGGTCTGCGATATTCATTGTCCTTAACAGTCAACATGGTACACAGGACTGTCAAATATTGTCAATAAAGTTAGAATCTCTACAGTGAAATTACCGGGTTTCCCGTGAAATTACCCAAGGTTATAGACGTCGTTCAAACACCAAGTTATTGTTTATTTTGCATATTGGGGTTGTGATTTACGAGATGACGTGTGTGGGTGGATATGGCAAGCCATGTCACCTTGGACATTCGTTCGTTGTGCGTCACATCAGATGTGGCGATCCGCCCGACCAACTTCAAAATACGCTAATGAACCACTGAGTCTGGGGCAACCTCTATCGTCAAGCCATCCTCAATACGAATCACACGATCAGCGGCACGCGCCAGGCGGTCATCATGCGTGACCATGATAAACGCCACTCCCGTTTCCTTGGCAATCTCACGCATCAGCTTGAAGACTTCCGCACCCGAACGCGCATCCAAGTTGCCCGTTGGCTCATCCGCAAGCACCAGGCGAGGCTTCGAAACAAGCGCACGCACAATCGCGGTGCGCTGCTGCTGGCCACCCGACATCTGCGGAGCCTTTTTGTTCATCTGGTCTTCGAGGCCGACGCGACGCAAAATCACCTTCGCAGCCTCAATATCCGCCTTGTCCGGAGCGCCCTTGCGGATACTGATCGGCATTAAGGCGTTCTCAAGACACGTAAACTCATCCAACAAATAGTGAAACTGAAACACAAAGCCAATCGACTCACCGCGGAGCTTGGCAAGACCATCGGATGACAGCTTTGAAATCTCAGTCCCATCAATCCAAACTTCGCCAGCCGTCGGGACATCGAGGGCGCCAAGGATATTCAACATCGTCGATTTACCCGAGCCGGACTGTCCGATAATCGCCACAAACTCACCCGGGAAGATCTCCAAATCGATTCCGTGAAGAACATCCACAGCCTTTTCGGTGCCGGGGTTGTAGGTTTTCTTGAGCCCTATCGTTTTGACGATGGGATTATTTCGTACATCAGCCACCTCGGATCACCTCCACCGGGCTGAGCCTGCTCGCACGCCGCGCCGGCAATATTGCAGCAATCAATGTGGCGAGAATCGTCGCCGCTACAGCCCCGCCAAAAATCACAGGGTCATAAATAATGTTGAAGAGCTTGTCAGCCTTGCCAAAGCGGGCAGCCTGCGGGATGTCCGCAAGCGCTCTCAGCAGCAGGAGCGCCCAAAAGCAGCCGACAGCGCTACCGGCGACCGCCACCCCGAGGCCCTCGATGGTAAAGACCCAGAGGATTTGGTAATCCCGGGCTCCGATGGCTTTCAAAATGCCGATTTGCTTGCTCTTCTGGATAACACTGACGATCAAAACCGATGCGATTGCAAACGCGGATGCGAGGAGCACGAAGGC
>CAIYBQ010000104.1 GCA_903924445.1 uncultured Armatimonadota bacterium
AAGCGGCATCTGGAGGCCAGCCCGCTCTACTGGGTGACACCGAGCGCGCCTCCAACGCTGTGTATCCACGGGACGCAGGACACGTATGTGGCCTACGAGCAGTCCATCTGGATGGTGGATCGCCTCTTAGCGGCGGGCTGCGAAGCGGAGCTCACTACGATCTCCGGCGGCGGCCACGGCTTCAACGCCGAGCAATCCAAGGTCGCAGATGCGGCGCTGTTTGCGTGGTTTGACAAGTATTTGAAGGCTGGGAAGTAGGGGGGGAGCTGCTTTCGCAATCCGTAGAGGATTTGATTCTTGCAAGAAAGGGCTTCCGTCTAATTGGAAGCCCTTTTGCATTATTTGTTCGCCACCCTACTTCACCATCGCCGCGATGCGCAGAGGGCTGCCGGAGCCGCCTTGGATTTTCATCGGGAAGGCGGCGATGTAGCTGCCGGTCGGGGGGAGTTTATCCAGGGATGCGACATTTTCAAACGCCGGGATGTTCTTTGCCATTAGGACCTGATGGCTTTCAAAGAGCTTTGACTGCCCATAGTCGATGCTCGCGGTGTCGAGGCCGACAGCTTTGATGGTGCGATTTTTGACAAGCCAGCGTGCCGCATCCGGGTGCAGGCCCGGGAAATGAAGCTTTGCCACGGCATCCTGACCGCGCTCGGCGGTACCTAGGTAGGATTTCGCATCTGGCCAGCGCTTCGCGTACCCGGTGCGGAAGAGGACGATGGCATCTTTTGGGATGCGTCCATACTTTGCCTCGAACGCTTTGATGTCACTTACGGAAATCTGGTAGTCGCGATTGGTGGCTGCCTTGCGTGCGACATCGATGACGATGGCATCCCCGCTCAGCTGATCCAATGAGAGCTGGTCGACGGTCTTGCCTTTCTCCGAGAAGTGGATCGGCGAGTCGATGTGAGTTCCGCCGTGTTCGGATGCCGAATAGCGGTTAGCGGCATAGAAGTAGCCCTTGTCGGTATGTGCGTGGAACTCCTGCTCCAATGTGAATGACTTGGCGGTTGGCCAGTAGAGGGTCTTCTCAGAAAAGGGATGTGTGAGGTCAATCCATTTCCCATGCTGAACAGGTGCAGCAAACGCATTACTAAGACTGATGGTTACGAGAACGGCAAACGGGACAACGAAGAGCGACAACTTTGTGTTCATGTTCCCAGTTTATGGCATGGCCCAATAGGCACTAATGCGTCAATATCGCGACAACGATGCCATTTTTGACTCCTCATCGGCTCACACATTACGAGATGTTTACAAAACACACATCACAACCGATCAACAAGTATGAATCTCAACAATGTCCCAGAAACCACGAATAAGCCATTCTTTTCGACCAAATGTTCCACTATTCACAATTGCTACGACCGCAGACCGGATGCAAAATCCAGCTCCATTTGGTATTCTAATAACATCAGCCGTTGAAACAGTGGTTGATAAAGCGAGACGACGATCCAGAGGATGCGTCGTTTTTTTGTATCTGGGGACATTCCAGCGCGTACAGACACAACAATCCGCACATCCGCAGAATTTGCGATCCGTCCATCCATCCCAACAACACCATCCTCTGCAACGATAGAATTACAAAGAATCGTTTCCATTCATTCTCGCATCTGATACAGGTAGAGTCTGGAAGCGAAATGGAGTGTTGTTGATATGAGTGAACTACGGGATGTTGTAATTATTGGTAGTGGCCCTGCAGGTCTAACCGCGGCCATCTACGCGGCACGCGCCAACCTAACCCCCCTCGTCTTCGAAGGCCTCCAACCCGGCGGGCAGCTCACCATCACCACCGAAGTCGAAAACTTCCCAGGCTTTGCACACCCCATCGAAGGGCCTGAGCTCATGGATGCAATGCGCGAACAGGCCGTCCGCGTAGGAACCGAAGTCCGCATCAACACCATCGAGAGCGTTGATCTCTCCCAGCGGCCGTTCACCGTCAAGGCGGATGATGGCAGCACCGTCCTCGCAAAAACCCTCATTATTTGTACCGGTGCATCCGCAAAGTGGATTGGCATCGAATCCGAAGTCGCCCTCCAAAACCGCGGCGTCTCCGCTTGTGCGACCTGTGATGGCTTCTTCTTCCGCGGGAAGGATGTTCTGGTTGTCGGCGGTGGCGATACGGCGATGGAAGAGGCGATGTACCTCACGCGCATGTGTAACTCCGTCACCGTTATCCACCGCCGTGACACGCTGCGTGCATCCAAGGTGATGGCAGATCGCGCCCTCGCAAACCCCAAGATTCGCTTTGAATGGAACTCCGCCGTCAAGGAAATCAAGGATGTCACCCTCGGCAAGGTCACCGGTGTTGTGCTCGAGAGCACCATCGATGGCTCTACAAAAGACCTCGCATGTGATGGCGTCTTTGTTGCAATCGGACATCAACCAAACACCGGACTGTTCAAGGATCAGCTCCCGATGGATGCGAATGGCTACCTCGTGACCGATGGCGTCAAAACCATTGTGGATGGCTGTTTCGCGGCTGGGGATGTCTGGGACACGCACTACCGCCAAGCGGTCACCGCCGCTGGGATGGGCTGCCAGGCCGCCATCGATGCTATCCGCTTCATAGAAGCCAACGAGCACTAAAGCATCATGAACATCCCCCCCCGGAGCTTCCCGCAAACCTCGGTATCCGGGGGGTTGGTATCGATATCGAGGATGTTGACCGCATCCGAAAAGCCGTTGAGACCCACGGCACACGCTTTGTAAATCGCATTCTCACCCAAGCTGAACAAGATGCCTGCCTTGGACGGGATGACTGGCCGCAGCGCGTCGCCGCACGGTGGTGTGCCAAGGAAGCGGTCGCGAAGGCGCTCGGCGGCGGGATGAACTGGACGGATGTCGAGATTTTAAATCATCCATCCGGGCAGCCGTACGTCACTCTCCATGGCCGCGCGGCACCCCTCGCCGGCACCGGGTCCGTCCACATTTCGCTGACACACACCGCGACGCAGGCAGCGGCAATCGCTATTTTTGTGGATGGACGCTAACGCCACAAAACCACTATTCAGATTGCGTGATGGCTTGATAGAGCATCACAAGCACCGCACCGTAGCGCTGCTTTCCGGCGACAGGCTCCGGGTACATCCGAAGGAGCTCCTTTATCGCATCCGGAGTCCGCTGCACAACTAAGTCAAGCGCGGCCAT
>CAIYBQ010000105.1 GCA_903924445.1 uncultured Armatimonadota bacterium
CAGATGTTGCTGACTTTTGGGTTGAATTGGTGTTCGCATCATGGCTATCCAGGTCCGGCGACATTGCCTTCCTATACTGGAGTGTTCCCATGTTTCGCAAAATTATCATTAATGCTGTACGTTTTTGTGAGATATTTGAGATTATTTCTCAAGGAGTTCCGCATTCTCCCTGATTTAGTATGCTCGCATCAACGCAAAATGAAACGTGTGGACGATAGTGATATCAAGTCAACGCAAATGGAAATCGCCCCCTGCAGCGTAGCTGCAGGGGGCGATCGTGCCTCAAACGGGGATGCTTACTTTAAGCGAAGCTCAACAGCGGTGAATACACCCGCCGCATAGCTACCCTTGACAGTGACGCGGTTAGCACTCGCGAGTCCGGCGAAGAATGTTGCACGGTTGGTGTCATCTCCACGGCCATCCTCGAACTGTGCACCAGCGGCAACAACAACACTGAGTGGACTTAGGCCAGGTACGAAGCCTTCATACTCTGAGACGGGACTCAGAACGAATGTCCCAGCTGTTGCATCGATGAGACCTGCCTTCCCCTTCGCTTCTGCCTCGTTCGAATCATCATCACTGTCAGATTCTGATTCAGACTTCACCAATGTCGCAGTCAAGGTATTCGTGGCTGCGTTGTAGGTTCCCTTTACTTCTGCAATCGAGGCTGCACCGAGGGTTGCAAAATACTCTGCTTCTGTGAGGATCACACCACGATGTGCACGGAAGACAGTTGTGTCCGTTACGACCACATTTACCGTTGACTGTGTTGGGACAAAGTCATCGGATTCGGTGATTGCGATGGTAAACGAACGCGTGGCGGTGGATGGTGTAGATACAAGTCCCTTGACCTCAGGAATGCCACGGCCATTGTTTTGTCCGCCGCCTGATCTGTCCTCAATCTTGATTTTCGTGGCCTTCAGGACGCCGGTGACGGTGTCAAACGTGCCGTTAACTTCAACAAAGAGGTTGTTCGCAAGCGCTGGGCTGGACTGATTCTTCTCAAAGAAGACGACCGTGGATGCATCCACAGTGACTTCTGTCTTCCAGGCACCGTTGGTCAGCGTAAACGACTGGACCGGTGCGGTACCGGTGAGCCCAGTGATCGTTCCGTGGTAGTCCTCATCATGATGACGTGACTTGTCAGACAAGGTTGAGTCATCGCCACGCTTCACCTTAGGTGTGACAGCACCGTTCGCAAGAACAAAGTGAGGCAGATCGAAGTCGATTACCAGCTTGCTCGTAACGCCTTCGGCAATCACCGTCGGCATGTCAAGTGTGCTTGTGTAGAGAACATTACCAGCGGCATCACGCGTCAGGGATGCTGCAAAAGGCGTCTTGATTCCGGTTGTGCTGCCTACCGGGAATCGGGTGATTTCAGGACCCATCGTGAGGCGAACCTGTGTGTAGGTTCCAACTGCAATGGCGACATCGGACAAGAATGCAAAACGTGGACCAGCATTGTCATGCAATGACTGCAGATCCATGCTCTTTCCAACGACATCGTCAAAGACTGTCACCGCTGCACCACTGGCATCCAGCAGCTCAACCTTGTAAATCGTTGCCCAAATCTGCTGGTGATCATCACGGAAGTCATCTGCTGCAAATGCCTGCAAACGTCCCGTAGCACTGTTTTGAGTAGCGCCGCCACCACCACCACCACAGCCCGCAATCGACACTACGGTCGCAAGCGCCAGAGCCGCCATCCATCCGAATTGTTTCATCTTAGAATCTCCTTGAACATGCATCCGCTTTTCCGGGACGTCAACAAATGCGTGCGCTGTCTATTTAGACATGCCTTGTTATACGGATAGTTCCTTGCGCTCCACAACCTGTCACTCATACTGTATTTAGTTGCGTGAGATATATTGCATACCTCGTTAACTCTGGTTAATCAGACCTGTCCATCAATCCATCCTGTGGCAATTACGGATGCCGCCAAGTCGTCATCAGCGGCATAGCTCAGAGGCGTACGAACATCACCAACAGGCAGGCCCATCGACGTCAATATGCGCTTTTGCGTCGGGATCACGCAGCCCGTCACAAGCATCCGGATCAGCTGCTGAACATTTCCCGAAAGCTCACGTGCATGGGTAAGCTGACCGGCATCAATGGCGGCTTGAAGCTTGTGGTAAAGCTGCGCGCTGTGGTTGTAGGTACTGCCTACATATGTCACTGCGCCGGCAAGCGTCGCCGACAAATAGTGCTCATCGCAGCCCCACGGGAGGTCATACACACTTCCGTATTCCCGAACCAGCTGGGCGTATTCAATCAAGTCCGGTTTGCTGTACTTACAGCCCGCGAAGTTCTCCAGCCGCGATGCCTTTCCAATGAAATCCATCATCGAAAAGTCAACCTGCGTCAGCCCCGGGAGGTGGTAGTAGTACGTCGGAATACCGCTTGCTGCATCCGCGATTGCCGCAAAGCTGTCGATGGCCGCATCGATTCCCGATGGCCGGTGGTAGAAACACGGCAGCGCTGCAACGGCATCCGCACCCGAAGCGACAGCATGCTTTGTCAACGCAATCGCATCCCGCTCCGCTGCCGCACCAACATGCGCAATCACATGAAATCCCGCCGATTTTGCCGCAAGCCAGGCATCGAGAACCGCCATCCGTTCCGCGATGGTAAGGGAAAGCCCCTCTCCCGTTGTGCCACAGACAAATGCACCCGCAACCCCATTTCGCACAAGCGCAGCGGCTTGCTTTGGGATCACGGAAAGATTGACATCTCCAGCCGTGTCAAAAGGCGTATGTGGTGCGGCCAGCAGACCGCGTAGTGGCAAGTTCATTCTCAATCCTACTTCCGTTCCAAGAGGTTAGATCCGGCTACAGGATGGGAGGCAGATTCAGCGCGGATGCGAACGATGTCGACCGATTACGCTAGCGACGCATCGCCTTGAGACGGGCATCCGTTTCGGAAAGCTTCAAGCGAACTGTCATGATGTAGGGCTGCTCGCCTTTGGTCCAGTGGCCGTAGGTTGTCGTGACAATGGTGCCATCTTTTTGCAGTAACACACCCGGGTAAGCGCAGTCACCAGAGTAGGTATTGTCCATCAGGCGGATGCGGTACTGGCCTTCGGTGCCATCCAGGATGTCCTGATAGTTCCCAACCCACGCCACCCAATCACCGGCCGTCTGGCTTTCGAGCGTGGTATCGCGGAAGGAAATAAACAAGCGGCCATCCTGCGTATAAACAGCCGTATGCCGATCGCCGGTCAGCGCTCCCGAGAGCTCAACAGGGTCGGTCCACGTAACGCCTTCGTCATCGGAGTGGATGACCATCGAATTGAACTTGCGGCTGTTCTCGCGGAGCAGAATCGTGATGCGTTTGCCATCCGGGGAACGGAGCACGCCAGGCTCACAAAGGTGTGCCTTTGGATGCGCTGCGATTACCGTCGGGTTAGACCAGGTCTGGCCACCATCCGCGCTGCGAATCGAATAGACCGTGAACTTCGTAACCTTTTTGCTGTTCTCGTAAAAACGGCCATCATCGTGGAAGAACGCCAAATGATCGCCGTTTTTCAGGAGAACAACACTGCTCATCGGGACAATGCCGCCGTAGTTTCCAACCGCACGGAGCTCAGTGAATGAGCGGCCATCATCCTGGGAAATGGCGCTTCGCACAGGGAAGAGCCCACTGAACATCACCAAGCGTTTTTTGTTATCCGGGCCAGTCAGGCGGAACAGCGTTGGGCACTCTCCGCTCGTCGTCCAGTTTGGCGGCGTCGGGAGGCGCTGCGACCAGGTTTTGCCACCATCTATGGAGCGCTTATAGACAACCGGCCCCTTGCCATGCCCTTTCGGGTAGACGCAAAGGATTGTATTATTGTCATCCAGCAACACCGTCGTAGGGTGGCCCAGATACTGACCAGGCTCACGGTCGACCAGAAACTGTCGCTGCGTTTCCCCAGCAAGGTCGACGACGGGAATCTTGTAACCACGCTCAGCTGCCATTTTATTCATCACCCTTTTTGAGTACTTTATGCTGGAATGCACCGCACATTCACATTTCAACCAGCAATATCCTGCAAATGTGGGCATCGTGAGCACGTTTCCCTTGCACGTTTTAACGAAACTTGCCGGATACCCCGGTGGAGAAACCGCAGAGGTGCAATACTTAGCCCATCGCATTGCCGCAATGAGGATATCTGAATGATAAAAGCCAACATCACCGTCGATAAAGACTACACCTTCTCCGCCATCGATCCCCGCGTCTACGGTGGCTTCGCCGAGCACCTTGGACGCCACATTTACACGGGTATTTACGAGCCAGGGCACCCAATGGCCGATGAGCAGGGTTGGCGCACAGATGTCATCGACCTTGTGAAGGCGCTTCAGATGCCGATTATCCGCTATCCAGGCGGGAACTTTGTGAGCGGGTACAACTGGGAGGATGGCGTCGGCCCCAAGGCTGACCGTCCACGCCGCCTCGAGATGGCATGGGGCGTGACCGAGACCAATGAAGTCGGCACCAATGAGTTTATGGACTGGGCGAAGAAGGTTGGCACGGAGCCGATGATGGCCGTGAACCTCGGGACCCGTGGGCCTGCGAACGCACAAAACCTAGTCGAATACTGCAACCATCCAGGCGGCTCAAAGTACTCCGACCTCCGCAAGTCCCATGGCTACGCGGATCCGCATAATGTCAAGGTTTGGTGTCTTGGCAACGAAATGGATGGCCCATGGCAGATGGGTGCGAAGACCGCCTACGAGTACGGCCGTATCGCAAATGAGTCAGCAAAGCTGATGAAGTGGACCGACTCGCGCATCGAGACGATTCTTTGTGGCTCAAGCGCACGCTCGATGCCATCCTTTGGCAAGTGGGAATGGGAATCGCTGCACGAGTGCTACGACAATGTCGACTACGTCTCGCTGCACACCTACTACGCCAACCGCGAAAAGGACTTCGGTTCGTTCTTTGCCGAGCCTGACAATATGAGCGACTTCATCGCGGAGACGGCAGCCCTCTGCGATGCGGTCAAGGCGGCGAAGAAGTCGAAGAAGACCATTAACCTCAGCTTTGATGAATGGAATGTCTGGTACCACTCGGGCGACTGGAATCAGAACGGTGAGCGCTGGGATGATGTCCGCCCGCAGCTCGAAGACATTTATGACATGGCGGATGTGCTTGTCGTTGGCGGAATGCTCCTCTCGATGCTCGAGCATGCTGACCGCTTGAAGATTGGCTGTATTGCGCAGATCGTGAATGTCATCGCACCGATTATGACCGTCCCTGGCGGCGGCGCATGGCGTCAGTCGACGTATTGGCCATTGATGCACGCAAGCGTTTACGGTCGTGGCACCGCGCTGCGCGCGGTCGTCGATGCGCCTCTCTACGATGCCAAGTCCCGTGAGCGTGTGCCAACAATCAAGCAGCAGGCCGTCCTCAGCGAGGATGGCTCTGAGCTGACATTGTTTGTCATCAACCGCGAGCCAAGTGGTGAGCAGTGCGAGCTGACATTGGACCTCCGGTCATTTGGCAAGCTCTCCCCGCTTAGCCATACGGTTATCGCTAATCCGGATATGAATGCGGTCAACTCGCTTGAGAATCCGAACAATGTGGCACCATCCGATGTCACGTTGGGCCAGCCGGATGGTGGAAAGCTAAATGTCACCCTCGCGGGGCGTTCATGGAATGTGATTCGCTTCAAGCTCGGCTAGGTTGTTTGTTTGGTTTGTTTGTTTGTGAAGATTGGACCCTTTCCGTGGCGTGACGCTGCGGGGAGGGTTTTCTTTTTTCGTTCTAGCCGATGTGAATGCGCTTGCGCGATGGATAGAAATATCTCTGCGTAGGGGCGGACCGCTGTGTCCGCCCGCGCTGGCTATGTTTGCTGGATGAATGGAATTGCCGGCCGATGCGAATATCGCTTGCGCGGTAGGTGCCTCGCACGCGTGCCGAAGTCGCCGGTCCACACTGACATAACCACTGCAAAGAGACAACACTTTCGTCTCCCGGCACTCCCGCTCAACATCCCACCACGCGGCGCGTTGAGACGTTTATCCTTTATGAACTGTGTTGATTCGGGAAATCTCTGCGTAGGGGCGGACCGCCGTGCCCGCCCTGATAGCCGCCGATTGCGTGCTGACTTGCAAAATCTGATCAGTGGACAGTCCGGCTAGCGACCCACCCGCTCTACACTCCACCGCGCGGCGCGTTGAGAGGTTTGTCTGTATTGGATAACTGGCAAAGTCGGATCTAGGAAATATCTCTGCGTAGGGGCGGACCGCTGTGTCCGCCCGCGCTGACTATGTTTGCTGGATGAATGAGATTGCCGGCCGATGCCAATATCGCTTGCGTGGTAGGTGCCTCGCACTCGTGCCGAAGTCGCCGGTCCACACTGACATAACCACCGCATAGAGACAACACTTTCGTCTCCCGGCACTCCCGCTCAACATCCCACCACGCGGCGCGTTGAGAGGTTTGTCTGTGTTGATTTGAAGATGGATGGAATCTTCGTTTAGGGCCAGACCGCTGTGCCCGCCCGCCCGTTGCGACATTTGGTTGGTTGATGGATTTGCAGATGCCTGGTGTTGGCGACATTGGCTATGCACTTGCATTAAGCGCGTTGTTATAAGGGAAAGACCCAATTCGTGGCACGGTAGGATACGCCATGCGCAAACACTTTCTGCTCATCTACCACTACGCCCCGGATTACATCGAACGCCGTGCAGAGTTCCGTCCCATGCATCTCGCACTTGCCGCAAAGGCATCGGATGCCGGAGACCTCATCCTCGGCGGTGCCCTCACCGACCCCTTCGACACGGGATTACTGCTCTTTCACAGCATCGACAAATCCACAGCCGATGCCTTTGCCCAAGCAGACCCCTACGTCATCAATGGTCTCGTCGAACGCTACGAAGTACGCCACTGGATTACCGTTGCCGGCCCACTCGCCGCAGAACCGGTTTAGCCCGCATCCATCAAGTTTTTGCGGGTTTACTCACTAGGGTATTCCCTCCTGCGTGTCGAACCAGATGACATGAGCTCGCTACGCATTTCCCTCATCACCGCTGCCGCTGCCATGGGACTCACATCTATCGCCAGCCAGCAGGCACCGAAGGTCGCACCAGCCACCGAAAAGCCCCTCATCACCGTGAACGCGCTCGCCATCGGACGCGATAATGACTGCGAGGCAGCAGCGGCAATCGATGTCGACAATGATGGCACTCTCGACCTCGTTTCAGGTGACACCTGGTATCGCAACCCTGGGTTTGCCCCACGCAAATTCCGTGAAATTGGTACATGGGGCAAGGGCCCGGGCGCGAGCGGCTACCGGGATGACTTTGCAGACCTCCCCGTGGATGTCGATAACGATGGCAAGATGGACCTCGTGAGTGCCGAGTGGGCACGCGAAGAAGTCAGCTGGTACAAGAACACGGGTGGGAATGGCAGCATCTGGCCACGCAACGTGATCGCGAAGCCCGGCAACAGTGAAACCGCTGCGCTCGCTCCCATCTACGGAAAAAAGAGCATCTGCATCCTCCCAAATGTCGCACAGAAAGTCGTCTTTTACGAGCTGCTGCGCACCAAAACCGCTCCCGGTTTTCAGTGGGTAGAGCATAACATCGGCAAGGATGGCGCCGGCCACGGAATCGGCTGGGGGGATGTCAATAAAGACAGCCGGACAGATATCATCACCAGTCGTGGATGGTGGGAGCAGCCCAAAGAAAAGTCCGCCGCGTGGACATGGCACGGGAGCTTTAACTGCAACCCGGGCGACTGCTCGATTGGGATGCCTGTCTACGATGTCGATGGGGATGGCGATCAGGACATCGTCTTTGGAAGCGGCCACAACTATGGGATGTACTGGCTGGAACAAACCGCAAAAGACACGTGGAAGCAACATACGATTGATAACACCTGGTCGCAGGCACACGCGGTTCACCTTGTACGCCTGCACGGATCAAAGGAACCCGTTATCCTGACCGGTAAACGCTACCTCGCGCATGACCACGACCCGGGATTTGATGAGCCTCTCGGCGTCTATACCTATCGCTTTGACCGCAAGGCATCCAAGTGGATGAAGACCGAGCTGTCCACCGGCGGCAAGGTAGGAACCGGGCTTCACCTCACTGTCTCGACTGTAAGTGGCCTCGGGGATGTCATCCTCTGCCCGGGTAAGAGCGGCTTTCATGTCCTGCAGCTGGAGAAGTAGTAACTGATGCAACGTGCACTCGCTTGGGTGGATGCCCAAACACTTACGATGGGTGGTCAGGGCTGGCCCTCCGCCGAACCGTTTACCCGCCTCCCGAACATCGCAAAAGGTCGTGTCCCCGAAAGCGTCTGGGGACTCAGCCGCGATTCCGCTGGCATTCACTGCGACTTCCAAACCCACGCAACCGTCCTCTCCCTCCGCTGGACGCTACGCTCTGACAGCCTCGCGATGCCACATATGCCCGCGACTGGCGTCAGCGGCATCGATATTTATATCCAAGATCCGCGACGCGGCTGGACATTTGTCGCCAATGTCCGTCCGAGCGGTCTGCTAAACGAAGGTCGCGTCATTCTTCCCCCACTTGGCGGCGGCAAGCGACGTTTCCGGGTCTACCTACCACTCTACAATGGCGTCTCCAAGCTCGAACTCTCAGGGAACGAAGGGATGCCCCTCGAACCGATCGCGCCGCACCGGGAAGAAAATGCCATCGTCGTCTACGGCACCAGCATCGCCCAAGGAGGCTGCGCATCCCGGCCAGGCAACGCGTGGCCAAGCATGGTCGGACGCGATTTCGGACGCAGCGTCATCAACCTCGGGTTCTCGGGATCCGGACGGATGGAAACCGAAGTCGTCGAACTTATCGGGCAGCTGAACCCCGCCGTATTTGTGGTTGATTGTCTGCGCAATATGGGCAGCTTCTCGAAAACTGAACTCAAAATGCGCGTTGCACGGACTGCGGTTTTACTGAGCACTACGCATCCAAAGACGCCACTCGTGTTTGTTGACCTCGACACGGATGGCGGACGCGACCGCTATGCAGACCGCAACACCTGGCAACGGGATGCCGTGTTGTCCCTTCCTGAGCTCCGCTCGCGTAAGCTCGCATTTGTAAACGGCGAAAAGCTGCTGGGTACCGATAATGAAGGCACTGTGGATGGTGTACATCCGAATGACCTCGGGATGCGCCGGCAGGCCGATGCCGTCTCCGCAGTCCTCAAGCGCATCATCCGGAAGCAAGGGCAGTAAGCCTTGCCCGCCCCGGAGCGCTTTGTGGATCTCGCAGACTATGATGCGTTTCAGTCAGAGCCGACAGCTGGAGTGATTGAGTGCCTCTCGCGCATCGGTGGGACACTTCTGGTCCTTGGCGCCGGCGGCAAGATGGGCCCCACCCTATGCCGGATGGCATTACGCGCGGCGATAGCCGGTGGATTCCCTCTGCGTGTTATTACTGTTAGCCGCTTTGGGGATGTATCGACGCGTGCGGTGTTTAATGAAATGGGCTGCGAGACCATTGTGGGTGACCTGCTCGATACATCCGCGCTTACATCCCTCCCGGATGCCCAAAACATCGTTTACCTTGCCGGTCAGAAGTTCGGCAGCCAGCACGATAAGAAACAAACCTGGCAGATGAATGCTGTCCTTCCGGCAAAGGTGGCAGAGCGTTTTCCCAATAGTCGCTTCGCCGTGCTGTCGACAGGAAATGTCTATCCATTTAGCGAGCCGGTCACGGGTGGTCCGCTCCCTTGGGAGCCTCTGGGTCCGGTCGGCCACTACGCTGAGAGCTG
>CAIYBQ010000106.1 GCA_903924445.1 uncultured Armatimonadota bacterium
ATGCGCAGGTCGTGCGTGTAAAGCAGCAAGTCACCCCAGATGTGATCGTTATCGGCGATTCGATCATGCACTACTGGGCGGGGGTGCCACTTGCGCCGATTATCCGGGGCGAAGATAGCTGGACAAAGGCATTTGGTCAGCAGACTCTCAATGCCGGGTTTGGTTGGGACCGTACGGAGAATGTGCTTTGGCGGCTGCAACATGGAGAACTCAAAGGAACAAATCCCCGCGTTGTGGTGGTGGCCATCGGGACCAACAATCTCGGTCTCAACGCTGTGGATGAGGTCGTGGATGGCATCGATGCAATCTGTCAGGAAGTCCACCGCCAGCTGCCCAAGACGAAGATTTTGGTGCTTGGAATCCTGCCACGCGCGGATGCAGGTCGTCTCAATGTGTCACCTGATCAGGTCAACTATCGCCTGCAAACGCGGCTGCATCCAAGGGATTACGTGGATGTCTTTGATGCCGGTAATGCGTTCCTCACGCGTGCTGGAGAGCTGCGGAAAGAGCTGTTCTCGGATGGTCTGCATCCGAACAAGGCTGGGTATGCAATCCTCGCCGATGTGCTTGCGCCGCATGTAGAGCGCTTGTTGGGTGTGAAGAAATAAGTCATTTCATCAACTTTCACAGTTTAATAACATCACTCATGTCATCCACCATCACCGTTATCCTCGTCCACCCAAGCATCCCGCAAAACACCGGCAACATCATCCGGATGTGCGCAAACACCGGGACGGATCTCGGACTCGTGGAGCCATGCGCATTTGGCTGGGAAGATGCGCGCCTCCGGCGGGCGCACCTTGACTACGAGGACTACGCGGATGTAAAGCGGTTTCCTAGCTGGCAAGCCTGCGTTGACCACTACCCGGGACGTCGCTTCTTTGCGGTTGAAACGGGTGGACCAAACACGGTTTATGAGACAGCCTTCCAGCCGGGAGACATCCTCGTCCTCGGGTCAGAAGTTACGGGGTTACCTGAAGATGTCTTGGCATCTATCCCGGTTGAGAACTACATTTCGCTCCCGATGGTCCCCGGGAACCGCTCGATGAACCTCGGAAATGCAACCGCTGTGGCAGTCTTCGAGGCGTGGCGGCAGCTGGGCTTTCCTGGTGGATCGAGCCGCGGACAGGCGATGCCGTTCGCGTTTACAAACGGGATGCCGCTGCCAAATGTCGATAGCAACGGAAATCCCATCGGCGAAGGCTAGTTCTGTGGGAGTTTGCTCCTGTCGACAATCTTAGGCGCATCTGAAGGACCGGCAACCTTTTCGTATTTGCCATCCCCGATATTCTTATACTTCGTCATCCCGGAGCGGTTAATCTTTGCATCCGTGATCTCGCCATATCGGCCCATCGAGATCTGAGGGACGCTAATCGTCTTGACAATTGGCGCTCCACAATGCGGGCACGCTGTCTTGTTCGGCTCCGACATCCCGTGGAAAATCTCAAGCGTGTCACGACATGCATCACAGCACTGATCCGTCTTGGGGCGGTACGTATACGTAGGCATATCCAATTATCACCCTTCAGCGGGCAGAATCAATGAAATTGACATTGCCATGATGCACGCGCATCGGTAAGTTAGAGACATATCGACCGCTGGAAGCGCTGACTCCGCGATCGAAACCACCAGGAGCTGACGACGATGTCCTTTACGATTTACCGGCCAGGTACCGCGGGCGAACCATCCCTTGCTGAGCGCATGGGCTATAAGAAAACGGACAAGCTGCTGATGATCCACGCGGATGACATCGGGATGTGTCATTCCGTCAACATGGCTACCATCGAGGCGATGGAAAAGGGCGTTGTAAGCAGCGCTGCCATCATGGTCCCTTGTCCGTGGTTTCCTGAGATTGCTGAATATTGCCGCAAGAACCCAAATGCGGACTACGGCCTCCACCTGACGCTGACCAGTGAATGGCGAAACTATCGCTGGACACCTTTGCAGTCTCGCCAGCAGGCTCCGGGGCTTTACGACAAAGAAGGCTTTATCCACCGCTCGGTGGAGGACACGGTTAAGTACGCATCCGCGGATGAAGTCGAACGCGAAATGCGCCTCCAGGTCGCGCGTGCATTGGAGTTTGGCATCAAGCCAAGCCACATCGATTCGCACATGGGCACCCTCTTCATGGGCAAGTTCTATCCACGCTACGTCAAAGTGGGCAAGGATACGGGCATCATGCCAATGATTCTTTCTCCAACCCCGGAACGCATGAAAGAGGGCAAAGAAGTCTTTGGACTTGACTTCGAAACGGCATATAACCTCACTAAGAAGCAGAATTTTGTCCACTTGGACATCCTCAAGGAAGATGCCTACGGCGACACGCTGGCCACACGTCGTGCGCATTACTACGATGCATTCCGTAAGCTGCAACCGGGTGTCGTGACCGAGTTCATCTGCCACTTGTCCATGGATGATCAGGAAATTCGCAACATTACGGGGAACTGGCTGGCCCGCTACAACGAGTATTTGATTATGACGGACCCGAAGACACGTGACTTGATTGACTCACTGGGCATCAAACTCTTTGGCTATCGGGATCTGCAGAAGCTGGCGTTTAAACCTGTTTAGTGGTGGTGGTTTTCTTCTTCTTCTTTTTTCGAGACAGGGAGAATGACGGACCCGAAGACGCGTGACTTGATTGACTCACTGGGCATCAAACTCTTTGGCTATCGGGATCTGCAGAAGCTGGCGTTTAGGCCTGTTTAGTGACTGGTGTGGTTTTCTTCTTCTTCTTTTTTCGAGACAGGGAGAATGACGGACCCGAAGACGCGTGACTTGATTGACTCACTGGGCATCAAACTCTTTGGCTATC
>CAIYBQ010000107.1 GCA_903924445.1 uncultured Armatimonadota bacterium
ATCCCCTGTTGCTGTCGCGCAGGCATTGCTCCAGGGCGCCATCGGAACGCAATACAACATCAGTAACACCCTTGTACAAACAATCCCTCTACTTATTACTGCCCTTGCCGTTGTCATCGCGTTTCGGGCAGAAATGTTCAATATTGGTGTTGAAGGGCAGTTTCTGCTGGGTGCTGTGCTAGCTTGCTGGGCTGGACAAGCATCCGTTCCGGGTCCACTTGCGATTGTCGTGACGCTTGTGGCATCGATGGTAGGTGGGGCTCTCTGGTCCCTCATCCCTGCTTTAATGCTGCATTTCCGCGGTGTACAAATTGTGCTCAGCAGCCTCATCATGAACTTTATTGCGGTCCAAGTGGTTGCATGGGTCGTTCGCGGCCCGCTCCAGGAAGCCATCCGGGAGTATCCACAATCCGATCCCATCCGTGCAGCGGCTGAGCTCCCAAAGGTCATTTCTGGACTCCAGCTTCACAGCGGACTTTGGATTGCCCTTGCGATCGCACTGCTGTTCGACGTTTTGGTGCGAAAAACAGTGTTCGGACAACATTTGAAGGCTGTTGGGAGTGGCTTACGGGCATCCAAAACGATGGGCCTCCCGGTCAGTCGCATTCTCTTCACCACGGTCTTGCTTAGCGGTGCGCTCGGAGGTCTGGCAGGCGGAATCCAGATTGCTGGTGTGACGCACTTCCTCGCTGATCCATATTCCAAGGGCTACGGTTACACGGCGATTGCTGTGGCGCTTCTCGCGCGCCTCTCGCCTATCGGGGCAATCCCCGCCGCCTTGCTTTTTGGTGCTCTCACCAGTGGCTCATCCGCCGCACAGTCCGCCGGCATCCCCGTCGTCGTCCTCCAGGTCATCCAGGCAGTCATCCTCTTCTCCATCCTCGGAGCCCGCTACACAGGCACATTCCTCCGTAACAAGTTCGCAAGCGGAGCCGCTACATGAACATCCTGATTGACATCATCACGTACGCAGCTCCCGTCGGCTTCGCCTGCTACGGAGGGCTGCTCAGTGAAAAGGTCGGGATCGTCCAGATCTCACTCGAAGGGATGATGCTGATCGGGGCGCTTGCCGCTGTCATCGCGACAAGCATCACCGGGAATCCTCTGATTGGCGTGTTTGCCGCGATGGCTTGTGCGATGCTTGCCGCTGCCCTGCATAACCTCTTCACACTGGTGATGCGCTCGGACCACGTCATCGTCGGAACTGCCGTCAACTTCCTTGCCATCGGCATCACCGGAGTCCTCTCAAGAACCCTGCAAAAGTCACATCCGACCATTCTGAAAGCGCAAAGCCTCCCGCTTCTCGTTTCAGGGATGAATGTCCTTACGATGCTGTTTATCCTCCTGATTCCAGCTCTGTGGTGGCTGCTGTATCGGACACGCCTAGGAATAGGTATCGCGGCAACCGGCGAGCTCCCCAAAGCCGTTACCGCTGCTGGCTACAGCGTTTTCCGCTATCGCTTCTTTGCGAGTCTTGCCTGTGGGGCTTTCTGCGGCCTTGGCGGGGCAGCACTTTCAATCGGCATTTCCAACAACTTCACTGACAACATGACCGCATCTAGAGGGTTTGTGGCCCTGGCTCTCATCGTTGTTGGACGGTGGTCACCGCTCTGGACAGCCATCGGGACACTTGCGTTTGCTGGCCTCGATGTCTTCCAGGCAAGCCTTCAAGCAAGTGGAAATACCTGGCTGCCGTACCCCATTCTCCTCGCGCTGCCGTACATTCTGACTCTGGTGGCCCTCGGAACTGCAAAAGCATCCGTCAGACCGCCCAGATACCTTGGCATCACGACAGAATCCCAGTCATGAGCGAATCCTTGAACGACAAGCGATGAAAACGTAGTGCCTTACTTTGCGCCTGCGATTCCTACAATCGGTATACTCGAACATCGTGCAAACTCTTACCGGGCTGGACACAGCTGCTCTTACTAACATCGTCAAATCCATCGGCCAGCCTGCGTACCGGGGCAAACAGCTCGCGGACAGCATTTACACACAACGTGTCCGCAGCATCGATGAAATCACCACACTTCCCGTTGCGCTCCGCCAATCGCTCTCCGAGACCTACACCATCGGGAGCTGTACTGTCATTGGCAAGCAAGAAGCCGTGGATGGAACGATTAAGTACCTCCTCTCCTTCAACGATGGTGAAGTTGTCGAGACGGTCTTTCTACCGTACGAGAACCGCACGAGTATCTGTATTTCAAGCCAAGTTGGATGCCCAATGGGGTGCTCATTTTGCGCTACGGGTACCGAAGGGCTTGTTCGTAACCTGACCACCGCCGAAATCATCGATCAGCTGCTCATTGTCCAGGCTCTCCAGCCCGAAAAACGTATCTCACACGTGGTGATGATGGGAATGGGCGAACCCCTCCTCAATCTGCCAAATGTCATCGAAGCATTGACACTGATGGCTAATGAGATGGGACTTAGCTGGCGTCACCTCACCGTCAGTACCGTTGGCGTCATTCCAGCGATTGAAAAACTGGCCCAAATGGACCTTCCGCTAACGCTTGCGGTCTCGCTCCACGCACCAACGGATGACCTCCGCGATGAGCTGGTCCCGCTGAACCGCAAGCACAACATCGCCCGTCTGATGCAAGCCTGTAGCGAATATGTCTACCAGACCAATCGTCGCCTGACGTTTGAGTATGTCCTTTTGGCGGGTGTGAATGACCGTGATGAAGATGCGCACGCCCTTGGAAAGCTCCTCGCAAAGCAACCGCTGTGCGCGCTGAACACGATTCCGTATAACTCCACGGATGTCGAAGCTGCGTACAAACGTCCTCAGTCCGCGAGTACGCGCCGCTTCCGCGATATTGTCGCATCCTACGGAGTAACCGTCACTCAGCGGCAGGAACGTGGCCAGAAAATCGCCGCTGCCTGCGGTCAGCTGAAACGCTCAGCCTTGCGCTCCGGACATTCCCTCATCCCACTGCAAATGCTGAAAGCAGATGCCTAGGCATGAGCACTGAGTCCGATGGTTTGGATGTAGCCACGGATGACTCAATTCGCCTGCCGACCGAGTGGACGCAGACGGAGTGGCAGGCAGAGCTTGCCAAAACAAAACCAGCCAACATCATCGCGTTTCTAAGAACCAACAAAATCCAGCCATCAGCGTTTCGTCTTCTCCCCGAGCTTGTCAAAATACCGACAAACCAACTGCTGATTGCACAAACGCTTGCAAAGTCTCCCGTCCTTGCTGCGAAGTGGATGACGTCGACCGAACCGGCATCGCCTGCTGCGGCGGAAGCTGCTCCGACTTCACCACAAGTTGATGCATCCCGCGGTGGCCTCTCACGGATGCAGCGTCAGAAGCCAGCCACGACAGCTGGAGCAAAGGTTACAAAGACGGATCAGGCAGTACCTGCAGCCCATCAACAACCGGATGCCACAGTGGTCACGGACACACACGTGGACTCAATCCCCGAGCTCCATGCGAAGTTGTCCGCTGCAGAGGCACGCATTAGAGAGCTAGAACAGCAGCTGGATGACTCCAAGGCAACACTTTTACGCCTCGATGCAGAAGTCATCGCACTTCAGAAATCATCCAAGTTCGCAACCGAGTTCGTTGACCGCATCCAGGACATCATCGAAACCGAACGCGGCACTGATTTCCGGAAATATCCGGCTGAGAAGCGCCCATCGCGCCTCAAAACAGAAACGTTGAAAGTCCTCCGCAATGAGGCCGTGCTTCAGGGTGAGGTGGATGCTTTACGCAAGCAACTGAAGTCGCCAGTAGCGGCACGCAGCGTTCCCATCTCCGTAGACAAGGCGGTTGAGCACGCGATCGCTCCGCAGGTCAAATCAGCGATGCAGGCCATTATGTTACATGGCAAAGCGGAATGGAACGCAATACAGCGGATGGTGACACATCTCCTGAATGACACTTCCTTGACGCAGGTTGACATCGCGACCCTCCGCCATGTTCAGGCCGAAGCCCTCCTTCGTGGCAAGCGGGATGATGAAGCTCTCGCTCTCCTTGGCGAAGCGCTCCGACTGTTCATCAGTAAAAAGCGCTACACAGATGCCCTCGACTGCCTGACATTGGCATTGCGCGCGATTGCTACCGATGGTGTTTCACAGGATGTCGTCTCTGCGATGCGTGCTTTGGTTTCTACCGTCCCGGATGATGCCATGCGTAAACTCGTACATCCGCTTGCCCGTCTAAGATCGCGCAATCGGAAGGCATTTGAGCATCTCTTGCCTGTAACGCTAGACTGCGCTGCCACCAAGCGGCTCATTGCCGGGGTCGATGCCCTTGCAACGCGGCGGATTACAGACTCCGAATCGCTTTCCCTACCGCTTGCCAGTGGACGTCGGCACAGCTGTACGGTCAGAGAAATCATCCGGCGCATCGAACGCGGTGATGTCAGCTACATCAGCCGTGTCCGTGAAGGTCAGGAGCTTCTCCTCCAACAGGATGATGCGCTTGCCCTGGCGATTGAAGCGTGCCTTAGAGAGTCATCATCGCCCTGGGCACTGATTCCGCTGCAAAACCACCACTGGCGCGCGGCGGTCATCGATGCATCTAATATTGCTCGATGGAATAGCGGTAAAGCAGGCGATAAATCGGTGTCACATGCATCCAGAGTTCGTTCAATCTGGCAGCAGCTTGTGTTGGATGGCTACTTCCCGGTGAATATCTATGCGGATGCCAATCTAAAACACAATGTCACTGACCCGGATGTCCTGACGCAGCTGATTGACCAGGGAAGCCTGCATATCACCCATGGTGAAGAGGCTGACCGTGTGATTCTGCGCTGGGCGTGTAAGCATTCGGCCATCGTGGTCACAAACGACAAAAATATGCTCAGTGCACACGCCGATGTCATTCCTGCAGATGAAACTCCTGAGCGTGCAGGATTTGAATTCACTAAGTCTGGGATACCGAAAATTCACGGAATCACACCCTTTCGGCGCGACTCACCGTTCGGTGCCGATGAGGCCTAGATTAGTTCTTCGTCCGATTGGCCTTCATCGGACTCAGATGTGGGATTTGCAGCCTCTCCGGATGGTTCCATCCGGGGCATAAGGAGATTCAAGTCCTCAGGTTCTTCCCATTCACTGTCATCTTCGATTCCGGCATGTCGCCGTAAACGCTTGAGCTGTTCAGCATCGAATGCATCCAAGACACCAGCTCGCTGGTAATGAAACACAGCATGCTTATCGAGACGTAGTTCGCTGTAGAGATCGGCCAGAAGACAGTGGTAGGCGGAATTCTGCGGAGCGAGGCGTACTGCCTGACGAACCGCGACGGCGGCATCCCGGAACTGGAGCATCCGCCGGTACTGAGCGCCTAACCGAACGTTGTAATAAGCATCCACTGGACTAAAAATCGTCGCCTGCTGCATCTCCCGGACGGCTTCGGTATTCCGACCTGCACGGACGAGCATATCCCCAAGCCAAAAGTGGTAGAAGCCATCCTGCGGCTTGTAGCGCACGGATGCCTCGAGCTCTGTAATGCCTTCTTCCAGGTTTCCAGCCTGTGCACAGGCATCCCCCAGCTTGTAACGGTAGTAGGAATTTTTGGGTTCGAGCACTACCGCCTTGCGAAACTCGAAGATCGCTGGCTGGAGGCGTCCATAGTACATATAGAGCTCGCCCATCGCGAAGTGTGGTTCGGCCCGCTGCGGAGCGGTTTTGATGGCGCGGCGGTACTGCCGGAATGCGTTGAGGCCCTGTCCAGAGTAGACATAGGCATCCCCGAGGTCGAGTCGCTGCTCGGTATCATCCTCGCCTTTTTCATTGGCTTTACGTACGGCGCTGCGGTACTGGATGAGCGCTTCTTGAACCTGACCATCCGCAATTAGCTTGTCAGCATTTTCAATTTGATCATTGGAGATGACGGTAAACGGGTCATTCCCATCTCCACGTTCATCACCTAAATCTGGTGCATCGAAATCTACATCGGCGTGCGAATCTGCATCCGGGTCGGCCGGTATAGGTTCCACATCACTGAACAAGTCATCAGCCATACCACTCACGTCCTACACCCTCTTGGGGCTATCAAGTACCACGGTCACAGGACCCCAGTTCGTCAACGAGACTTCCATTTCGGTCCGGAAGCGCCCTGTAGCCACAGCGGTGCCATGCTTTCGAACAGCATCACAGACATCCTGATAGAGCAATTCAGCAAGCTCAGGCCGGGCTGCGCCGGTCCATGATGGCCTACGTCCCTTACGGCAATCGCCCATCAGCGTAAACTGCGACACAAGCAATGCCTCGCCATTTACATCGGAGAGTGAAAGTTCCATGCCATCCGTTGCGCCGGGTTCAGGAAAAAGCCTTAAGTTTACGATTTTATCTGCGCACCATTTGACATCCGCGGGACCATCATCCGGAGAAACCCCGATGAGTACGAGCAAACCCATGCCGATGGACCCGACGGTTTCGCCGCCGACATCGACTTTTGCCTGCCTGACTCTTTGTAACACCAAGCGCATCGCGATTCGGATGGTACCACGCGGGGTCTCCCGGTACGTTGACATTCTAACGGACGGAAAGGTATGCTTTGCGTTACGTTCACATTGGAGGCACTAATGCTCATTTCTCGACGAAACCTTACGCTTTTGGCATCCTTTGGGATGATTGGACTGATTGGTTGTGCACCCGCAGGCAAAGAAACCACATCTGGTGCCCCAAAAGCCGATGCTGGTGCGTCTTCAACCGTTAAAATCGGGTTGATCACTCCAGGTAAGGTGAACGATGGTGGCTGGTGCCAGCTTGCTCAGGATTCTGTCAATGCGATTGCTAAGGAAACCGGCGCGACGCTGACTCCTGCGATTGAAGAGCCTGCGAAGGCGGAAGTCGAAGCCGCAATCAGGCAGCTTGCTGAAGGTGGAAACACACTTGTGTTCCTCCACGGCAGCGAATATGACACTCCGGCTGCAGTAGTTGCAAAGGACTTTCCAAACACGACATTTGTGGTTGTGGGCGGCCGAACCGAAGGCTCAAATCTTCTTCCGCTGCAAATCAGTGAGCGCGCAGCGACGTATCTTGCTGGATATGTAGCCGCAAGCCTTTCGAAGACGCATAAGATTGCTGCTGTCGGCGGCATTGATATCAAGATTATCAAGTCTGGTTTTGAAGCCTATGTTGCTGGTGCGAAGGCAGCAGATCCGAAGGTGGATGTGCGTGTAACGTACACGGGCTCATTCGATGATCAGGCAAAGGCCAAGCAACAAACGCAGGCGCTGTTGGCGGCTGGCGTGGATGTGTTTACGCACAACGCAAATGCTGCAGGTGCCGGTGTTGCACAAGCGATCGAAGAGGATGGCAAGGCGCTGTTTATTGGTGCGAATGCCCCTCAAACCGACCTTGCGCCAAAGCAGAATATTGGTGCATTTATCATCGACACGCAGAAGGGCTACCTTGTGGCTGCAAAGGCTGTCATTGATAAAAAGACCGATGGCAAGGCATTCAAACTTGGCATCAAGGATGGCGCGACGCGGTTTGAATTCAACGCTGCGGCAGCTGGTTTGTATACACCTGAGCTCAAGGCGAAGGTGGAAGGCGTCAGCAAGGATATCGAAGCGGGAACGGTCAAGATGTAGATCCTGTGGCGTTTCGCTGCGGATGAATGGCAGCCCTGTCCTCCGGACAGGGCTGTTTGCATTTACCCCCGGCAGGTAGAATCAAATATGCAAGACACGAACACGCTCCCAGCACTTCCGACACCTCCAGACATCACGCCACGCCAAAAGACCCTTGCAAACGGGATGCGTGTGATCAGCCTCGAAGAGCA
>CAIYBQ010000108.1 GCA_903924445.1 uncultured Armatimonadota bacterium
GGGTAAGTTCACGAAAGCTGCTTTTGCATCAGAATCAGCGCGAGCGTCTTCCCAAGCTTTCGGGCCACATTTTCGATACGTCCGCAGGGAACAAAGCCGTATCGTTCGTGGAGGCGGATAGACACATCGTTGCCTTCCGTGATCAACGCAACCACATTGGTGATGCCGTATTTCGGCGCTTCGCTCAATGTGTGCATCAACAGGCGTTCGCCATAGCCATTTCCAGTGTGTTCTGGATGGACGTAGAGCGAGTTCTCAGCGGTGTGGCGATATGCGGGTTTTGGGTTGAACGGTGAGAGGCTAGCGTAGCCGACAACCACTCCACCAGCGACCAAAACCCAGCCAGGGTAAGGATTTTCTGAGTGCTTTTCAATCCACAGCGCCTGGTCATCAGCGGTGCGCGGAAACAAATCACACGTCGCAGTGCTGGTTGCAACATAGTGGTTATAGATGTCGCGAAGTGCATCGGCATCACCGGGGGCAACACAACGGATGTTGCATTCAGAATCGGTTGTCAACATTGCTGCTGATTAAACAGCGGATTCGCAGATTCTGTCATGGTTTGCTCTCCTTTGTGTCCCGCAGTCAGTAGGCGACCGCGGTAGAATCTCTGGTAATTATTCGTGCATGATGCATATCGAAATGAGGCCATCCTTTGTCTGCGTTTGAAGCCCACCTCTCTGAAACTGACCCTGATGTGTTTGCAGCAATCCGCGGCGAGGATGCCCGGCAGGCAGACAAGCTCGAGCTGATTGCCAGCGAAAATATTGTCTCGCGTGCTGTTCGTGAAGCGCAGGGAAGCTCGCTGACAAATAAGTACGCCGAAGGCTACCCAGGTAACCGCTACTACGGCGGGTGCGAATGGGTGGATGTCGTCGAAGACATCGCCCGTGACCGTGCAAAGCAAGTCTTTGGCGCCGAATACGCAAATGTCCAGCCACACTCGGGAACAAGCGCCAACATGGCGATCTACTTCACATTCCTGAAGCCAGGCGACACCGTCCTCGGGATGGACCTCTCTCACGGCGGCCACCTGACACACGGCTCCCCAGTAAACTTTAGTGGCCAGCTCTACAATTTTGCATCGTATGGCGTCGACCGCGAGACAGGCTTGCTGGACTACGACAAGGTTCGTGAAACCGCGCATCGGGTCAAGCCGAAAATGATCACCGTAGGTGCGAGCGCCTACTCCCGTGCGATTGACTATGCGAAGTTCCGCGCCATCGCTGATGAAGTCGGTGCGTTCTTGTTTGCGGACATCGCCCACCCAGCCGGCCTCATCGCAACAGGTCAGCTTCCGAGCCCTGTGCAGCATGCACATGTGGTCGCAACGACAACCCATAAGACCATGCGTGGCCCACGCGGCGGTCTGATTGTCATGGGCAAGGACTTTGACAATCCATTTGGCCAGGTTGCAGCGAAGAGCGGACGCACGCTGCGGATGAGTGAGCTCTTGAACCGGATGGTTATTCCGGGCGTTCAAGGCGGAGCACTGATGCACGTTGTTGCAGCAAAGGCTGTTGGCTTTGGCGAAAACCTCAAACCTGAATTCACCGAGTACGCAAAGCAGATCATCCTGAATGCACAAGCACTCTCGACAGCACTGCAAGCACGTGGCTTCACGATTTGTTCGGGTGGAACCGACAACCACCTCATGCTCATCGACCTCCGCAATAAGGGTGTCAATGGCAAGGATGCGCAGTTTGCCTGTGATGAAGCGGGCATCACCTTGAATAAAAACGGTGTGCCGTTTGATGACAAGTCTCCGCTCATCACCAGTGGAATCCGTATCGGAACGCCTGCTGTGACCACGCGTGGGATGAAGGAAGCGGACATGGATGTCATCGCTGGCTTTATCGACCGTGCGATCAATGGCCGCTCGGATGCCGCAGTGCTTCATAGCATCGCGGGTGAGGTCAAGGAATTCTGCGCCGGCTTCCCGATTTGGGAGTAAGTTGACAGAAATCTCCGGCCAGCGTCCAAGCTGGGATGAGTACTTTCTCAGTATCGCCCGTGAGGTCGCGACGCGTTCCACTTGCCTTCGACGGCATGTTGGCGCGCTGATTGTGCGCGACCGGCGGATTTTGTGCTCGGGCTATAACGGCTCGCCGCCTGGGCAACCTCACTGCACGGATGTCGGCTGTCTTATCGAAGATGGCCGCTGTATTCGCACACTCCATGCGGAGCAAAATGCCATTACACAGGCGGCTCTGCATGGTGTGAGTACGCAGGGTGCGACGCTTTACTGCACCTGCCGGCCATGTCATGTCTGCGCAAGGATGATAGTTGGAGCGGGAATCGTACGTGTGGTGTTTTTCGGGGATGCTCCTGAAGGTTGGGCATCGGATGTGCTCCGGGATGCTGGTGTATTGGTGTCTGGACTGCCTGAACCTCCTCGCCGTTCGGACACCGGTTGGGATAAACTCATCCTGCAATGAATGCGGTGCTGTTACAACAAATGGCCGTTGCTGCGGCCGTCGCCGGAACGGTCACCGCACTGGTTACCCCTCCTGTCCGCCGGATGGCAATCGCCGCCGGTGTGGTGCGTGAAGCACGCAAACGCGATGTCCATACGCAGCCGACGCCTCTCTGGGGCGGCGTTGCGATTATCGTTGGATTTCTGGCTGCATTTGCGCTGGTCCGCCTCCTTTGGGTCCCGGCATTTGAACACGGCTTAAGCACAAACCACTCACACCCCATCCTTGGCATTTTGATCGGTGCGCTCCTCGTTGCAACGGTTGGCCTGTTCGATGACAAAGGTGACCTCAAGCCGTGGCAGCAAATGCTTTCCCTCCTCACGGGCGGGTTGATAGCAGCGCTATTTGGAGCCCGTATTGAGGGCATCACAAACCCACTCGATGGAGGCTGGATTCAGCTTCCGATGCCCGTTTCGATCATCGGAACGATGGCTTGGATCTTCCTAGCGGCGAAGACGTTTGACTTCCTCGATGGCCTCGATGGCCTCGCGGCTGGGATTTGTGCTATTTGCGCGACAACCATGGGCCTGATGGCCGTGAGTATGCGGGCGAGTGACCCGGTTGTCGGTCTTCTGGCGGCAGCGGTTGCAGGAAGCTGTATCGGATTCCTGAGACACAACTACAACCCGGCGAGCATCTTTATGGGCACCGTCGGCGCGCAGTTTCTAGGTTTCTTGCTCGCATCCCTTGCCGTCGTCGGCGCATTCAAAGTCCCCGCCACGATTTCGGTAATCGTCCCTATTCTTGTGCTCGGCGTGCCGATTCTGGATGCCTTTTATGTCGTCATAAAGCGTGTCGTGACGAAGGCGCCTCTCCGGGAAGCGGATCAAAGCCATATTCACCACCGCCTGCGCAAGCAAGGCCTTTCGGTACGCCAGGCCGTCTGGACCATTTACGGCTTGACAGCCTGCACCTGTGCAATCGCTCTCCTCCTTGCATGGCGCTGGGGCCGATGAAGCGAAAGATTTTCCCGGACACCCTTATCGGCGAACGTCTGTCCCTGCGCCCAATTTCGCCAGCTGATATCACCGCAGTCCTTGTGTATTCATCCGACCCGGATGTCACGACTTACCTCCCATGGCACCCAACGGTGGATGCGATGGTTGTGCGGATGTTTTTACAGCAACAGCAGGATCGCCGACGTAAAGGAACATCGTTTGGCTATGCCGTGACAGAGCTTGCATCCGGCGAGATGATTGGTGCAATCGACCTGATGGGCTTGCAATCCGGCCACCCTGGAAACTGCGAGCTTGGCTATGTGTTTCGCCGTGCATCCTGGGGACTTGGCTACGCGACAGAAGCCGGTGCTCTCCTCCTTGATGCTGCATTTCAGAACCCGGGAATTCTGGTAGTGGATGCATACGCGGATGCCGATAATGTCGGGAGTCAACGCGTGATGGAAAAACTGGGCATGCAGAAGGTTAATTCTGAGCTACGGATTGTCAAAGGGCGTGAGCGTATTTATTTCCACTATGCCATCGCGCGGACACAGCATGCAGCGTGTCCGGTTTTAGGAGTCGCATTATGAAGCGTGTTTCGGTTGCCTGTGTGTTTGGGACCCGCCCGGATGCTGTCAAAATGGCACCGGTTATTAAGGAACTCGAGCGGCATCCGGACCAGATTCGCATCATCCGAATCTCCACCGGTCAGCATAAGGAAATGCTTGAGCAGGTCCTCCGTGTCTTCGATGTCACTCCTGACTACGACTTGCAGCTGATGACGGATCGTCAGACGCTGACCGACCTCACGACGCGCGCCCTCGGAGCCTTGGTGCCCGTGCTGGAAGCGGAGAAGCCAGATCTCGTCATCGCGCAAGGCGATACGACGACGACATTTGTGGCAAGCCTCGCCGCGTTTTATGCAAAAGCAAAGTTTCTTCATGTAGAAGCCGGCCTTCGAACAGATAACAAGTGGAATCCATTCCCGGAAGAAATGAACCGCCGCCTCACCGGGCGCCTCACCGATTTCCACTGTGCACCAACAGAGCTCAGCGCCGCCAACCTCCGTGCGGAAGGCGTTGACCCGGCCACGATTCGTGTGACAGGAAACACGGTTGTGGATGCCTTGCATCTCGTTGTTGCACAGGACTATGCCTTCGAAGATACTGCTGTCCAAGCATTTGTGGACACACCCGGACGCATCGTTTTGGTGACTGCGCACCGCCGTGAAAACTGGGGCGAGCCGATGCAGTATATCTGCGAAGCGATTCTCGAAATGGTTACCAACCATGATCATGTGCGTGTCATCTTCCCGATGCACAAAAATCCTGTCGTTCGTGAAA
>CAIYBQ010000109.1 GCA_903924445.1 uncultured Armatimonadota bacterium
AATCGGCGGGGAGTAGCGCCAGATGAGCGGTGGAAGGGTATCGGCGTCGAGCAGCTTCCAAATGAAAATGACAACCATTTGGTCGCATTCACCAGCCCGGATGGCATTACTTGGAACCGAGTCACATCCGGGCCAACGATCACCAATGACACCGGCCACTTTGCCTTTGACAGCCAAAATGTCCCGCTGTGGTCGGAAGCTGAGCAAAAGTACATCGTGTATGGACGCACCTGGCAGCGTGGAACGCGGTGGATTAGCCGCTGGGAAAGCTCTGACTTTCGAACATGGTCAAAATCCAAATTCCTGACGTTTTCAGGGCCCGATAACCGCCCACTTCCGGATACCCACTACTACATCAACCAGTTCTCGCCGTACTTCCGCGCACCGCACATCCTCCTTGGTACTGCGGCCCGCTTCTTCCCGGGGCGGCAGGTTTTGTCTCCTGCTGATGCCAAAGCGGTTGGCATCCACCCGGATTACTTTAAAGACACATCGGATGCCGTTTTGCTGACAACACGCGGCGGCACCGACATCCACCGTGACCTTGAAGGCACTCTCCTCCGCCCGGGAATCGGTGCATCGAACTGGGTTTCGCGGGCCAACTATCCGGCCTGTGGGATTGTGCAGACGGGACCGGATGCGATGTCGATGTATATCTGCCGGGCAACAGGGACGCCGAGCGCATTTATTGAGCGGATGGAATGGCCTCTGGATCGTATTGGCTCTGTTTCGGCGAGTGGCAGCGGTGTTTTTGAGACGCCACCACTTGTGCTTGGCGGGCGTGACTTGGCACTAAACTTTGCGACCAGCGCGGGTGGTGAGGTGGTGGTTGAGGTCCTTGGTACGGATGGCCGCGTCCTGCCGGGATACGGCAAAACAGATGCCATTCCGCTAATCGGCGACTTCCTCACCCGGCGCGTTACGTACAAGAGAAATACGATAAAGGTACTTGGAAACCGTCCGGTTGTCCTGCGTTTTAGCTTAGTTGAGGCGGATGTGTTTGCGATGGAAGGGGTTTGAGATGAGTACGACGACACTGGGTGCTGCTACGGAGACAGCGATTCCCAAACCGACATCCAACCGGTTGACATCCATCGATACCTACCGCGGCTTTGTGATGCTCCTGATGCTCGGTGAGGTCCTCAAGTGGGAGGATATTGCGGAAAAAGTCCCCGGGAATGCATTCCTCGAGCTCATGGCGTTTCACCAAAGCCATGTTTCGTGGCAGGGATGTTCGCTGCACGACATGATTCAGCCGAGCTTTACGTTTCTGGTCGGCGTGGCGATGCCCTTTTCGCTTGAATCCCGTGCTACTCAGGGACAAACCCCACAAAAACGGGCACTCCATGCCATCTGGCGTGCGCTGACATTGGTGCTGCTAGGAGTCGTGTTGCGCTCGCTCGGAAAGAACCAGACCTACTGGACATTTGAGGACACGCTGTCACAAATCGGGCTTGGGTATGCCTTTCTGTTCGGAATTGCTCACCTAAAGCGACACTGGCAGTGGGTGGCCCTTGGTGTAATCTTGTTTGGCTACTGGCTGGCCTTTGCGCTCACGCCGTTGCCACCGGCTGGTTTTGACCCGGCAACGGTTGGTGTCAAGCCCGAGTGGGACCACCATGTGACAGGTTTTGCTGCGCACTGGGATAAGAACACCAATCTCGCGATGCAAGTCGAGATTTGGCTCCGGAATGCGCTGCCGCATGAGGAAGTCTTTCGCTTCAACGGCGGTGGCTACGCGGCGCTCAGCTTTATTCCAACATTGGGCACGATGATCCTCGGGTTGTTCGCGGGAAATGTCCTACGGGACAGTGCGCAAACCGACCGGCAAAAGACGATTTGGCTATTGATCGCGGGTGGAATTGGCATTGCCATCGGTGCGGCGCTTGATCAGCTTGGAATCTGCCCGGTCGTCAAGCGTATTTGGACGCCGAGCTGGGTGCTGTTTAGTGGTGGGATTTGTTTTTGGATGCTTGCTGCGTTCAGATATCTGGTGGACCTAAAGGGACTTGTAAAGCCTGCGTTTCCATTGGTTGTGGTTGGTGTGAACTCGATTGCGGCCTATGTGATGTCTTGGTTCTTCACGAGCATGATTGAGGATGCGCTGTATCGCCACTTCGGTAAAGCGCCTTTTGAGATCTTCGGGCATGCCTATGAGACGTTGCTACACGGCGGCGCGACGCTTGTGATTATGTGGGGGATTCTGTACTGGATGCAAAAGAATCGGATCTTCCTTCGGATTTAGTGGTGCTCAGCGTTTTCATTCCACAATGGTTTAGAGCTGAAGGTTAAGTCCTTCTGACATCTTTGTCTGCCGCCCCTTTGGTAAGGCGCCCTTTGAGATGTTTGTGATGCATACGAGACCTTGCTGCCTAACTGAGCAATCACCGCCCGGTCACTTCTAACTTACATGAGACACCACGGGGAACAGCTGCTGGAGAGAGGCTGTTTGGTGAGTTTGCTACACGCGGCTGTCGAGCCGGGTTACCAGCGCCTCCCAGCATAATTGCTGTCAAAACGACTCAATGTATTTGATGCACCTAAATGCGCCTTTTGGCTTGTTTCATACCGAAATACTGGTAATTCTACTGGTTGGGCCGCGTAAGATTACCAGTATTTTGTTGTCATACAACTTCTACGTGCTGCGTTGAATAGTGCGTTAGTAAGCGTTTTGGAGCAAAAGATTATGACTGTTTCTCAGATTCGAATGTCAGCCCTGCTCGGTGTATCAATGATGATTGCCGGTGTGATGATGCCCGCGATGGCGAAAACAACCGCAGCGTTTGAGCCAGCTGTATTGGCGCCGGCTCCGACTGGTTTACAGTCGTTGTCCACATCGGTTGCGACCGTTGCCGGAACGACAACACTCACTGGCACTGTTACGTTGAATGGCCCTGCGCCAGTAGGTGGCACTGCGGTTGCGCTCAAGGGTTCTTACAAGTCTGAGACGTTGCCAGCGGGTGTGATTGTTCCTGCGGGCAGCAGCACAGCTAACTTTACGATTTCGAGCACTGGCGTAGCTGCATCGCGCTTGATCACATTGAAAGCAACCCACAACGGCATCAGCAAGATGACGACATACACGCGTACTCCGTAGTCCATCGCGTTCTAGGAAACTGACCTTCGCCATCCGCTCTGCGGGTGGTGAAGGTTTTTTATTGTTTGAGGGGCTTTCAACTACCTCGCGATGGCGTGACAGACAGGCGTGACAAACGCCGATGTCCAAACGGGTTAGTTGTCGAACAACGATACACAGCGCTTACAGAATCTTTCGTCAATCGACTTGGCAGTTATCAACGCAGTAGGAATAGATGACATCTGCTGCTAACCGTTTCCGCTAAGCAGCCTTCACAGACCGATGACAGGCACACCGCCACCTGGACAGTTGCAACCACGGCGGTAGC
>CAIYBQ010000110.1 GCA_903924445.1 uncultured Armatimonadota bacterium
AAGCGGAAAGCCAGGTCCGATTACCAACCGCGTCATTGATGCCTTCCGGGCTCATGTAAAAGTCTCCGGTCTGGTGATTTAGTAATTGTGGCGACTGAAAACTATACAAATGCTGTCCTTGTCATCCATGGTGGCGCCGGAATAATCACTCGGGAACAGCTTGGTGAGCGGGAGCAGGACTTCCATGATGTCCTGTCAGCGGCATTGTCGCGCGGTTACGATGCCTGGAAAGCCGGACTTTCAGCTGTTGACATCATAACAACCGCAGTAAGCCACCTTGAGGACTCGCCTCTGTTCAACGCTGGCTGTGGGAGCGTTCTCACGCACATGGGCACGGTTGAAATGGATGCTGCAGTCATGCGCGGTAGTGACTTGGCGGCGGGTTCTGTGACGCAGCTCACAACAGCGCGCAACCCCATTATGGTCGCGCGGCATGTCATGGAATGCAGTCCGTTTGTGATGTTAGCCGGGGCTGGAGCCGACCAATACGTGGCTGAGAATACGCTGGCCCAAGAGACCCAATCCTACTTCATCACGCCCGCTCGCCAGCAGCAGCTGGACCAACAGCGCGCATCAGGGAGCATATCGCTTTCTGAAGATAACAAGTTTGGAACAGTCGGGGCGGTTGCCGTCGATGACCGCGGCGGTATCGCTGCTGCCACTAGTACAGGAGGAATGACGAACAAGCATTACGGCAGGGTTGGTGATTCTCCAATCATCGGTGCCGGCACCTATGCAGACAACCGAACATGTGCTGTAAGCGCAACCGGCCATGGCGAATACTTCATCCGTACAACCTGCGCAGCATCGATTGCAGCTAGGATCCGATGGGGATCTCAATCATTACATGATGCGTCAGAGGCTGTTGTCTGCGATGAGCTTCTGAAGCTCGGCGGAAGCGGCGGCATCATCGCCCTGCAATCAGATGGAACCGGCGTCGCTACCATCAACTGTTCTGGGATGTACCGCGGGGTCGTGACGACATCGGGCGATGTCTACGTAGCAATCTTTGAATCTGGTTCAGGCATCTGGAAGAACATTGCAGGATGAGAGCCTTTACGCTAATCGAGCTGCTGGTTGTCATCGCGATTATTGCCATCCTTGCAGCAATCCTTTTCCCGGTGTTTGCATCGGCCCGTGAAAGTGCACGGTCCACCGCATGTCTGTCGAATATGCGTCAGATTGGTCTTGCGGTAGGGATGTACGTAAATGATTACGATGAGTGTTTTCCTGATCGGCGTGACCTCAAAATCGTCCCTGCACAGCGCCCCTGGGCACCATCATGGCCGCCCTCTGATCCACGTTGCGGCTGGGCTGCAATCATCCTCAATCCGTATATAAAGTCAACATCCCTGTTCACTTGCCCATCCGGAATCGGGAAGTTTGCGAATCGAAAGCAAGTGCTTGAAGCGACACCGTTTGGTGTTACTACGTACTGGATGTGGCGATTTGACAGGCCGGACCAACCGGTGCCTCTCGATAATCTCTGGGGCAAGCCGATGGTAGGTGCACTGTCTGACCTGGTGATGGCAGGGTATCCAGACTCTGATGCATCCATTGAGCTGTTGGTTGACCCATATTTCCCAAAGACAATTCCATCCGTTGCCGCCGATATGAAGGGGCTAACCGCACATCGTGGCGGTAGAAACCGCATCTTCCTCGACTTTCATTCCAAGTGGATGCGGGACAGCAGGACAGATTAGCCATGAGTATGCGTATCAAGCTGGCATCTGTACGTGTCTACGACCGCCTCAAAGAGCGACCCGGCGCATCGTCCCGGCAATCTGGCGCCCGAGATCGTGATCTGCTAAAGGACATTGAGCAGCGCCTGCGTGAGCTAATCTCTGATGGTCGACTTAACGCTAACTGGGATCAAAACGGACAAGTGTATGTGTTCATGTCTGATATTGACGCGCTGATGCGTGCCGGTCTCCTCGATGAGCTCATCTATCGTCTGTAGCTAAGCTCTCGTCTCGGATGGTTTGTATGCAACAACGCACTGCTTGCTAACAGATCTTTACTCGTCTCCGTTGATTACGATCGTGGCTTGGACCTAACCGGCAAGAGCTGCACACCCAGCGAGACCAGCTCTGAGATGACGAGAATCACGCATGCCGTCGGGAGAGCAGGAAACTGACTCGCCCTTGCAAGCCATAGACAACCCACCAAAGTGACGATGCTAACGACCATCCCGGCAGAAACGAGAAGGCTTTGTTTCTTGTAGGCAAGAATTCCCCGATGCGCGGAAAGAAGTGATGTACTCAGTGGTAGTCCGATGCACCACGGAAGCGCTTGTTCGAGTGCAACTCGAATCTCACGGTTGCGTCCATCTAGGTTGAGGACTTTCTCAATACCCTGCATCAGCGCCGGGACAAGGCAGATTAAGACCACAACTGCAGATGTGAGGACTCCGACAAAGATTGCGAAAAGCCAGATTCCGCGCTCAGTCGATCGTTTTTGCTTTAGTCTCCCGACTGCAAGCTCCTGAACACTGATTCCCCAGCCACGCAGCTCAAGTACAATCCCAAAAAGCACAGGCCAGACGGCAAGACTGACGTAGCTGTCGGGTTTTCCTGCGAGAAACTGGCTAACGACGGGTTGCACGATTAGACCAAGCAGCGACGTGGCGGCGAGAGGCGTATGAAACCGAATGAGTTTTCGCATCAGTGTGGATGCGTCACTTCCACAGGAAACATTGGTAACCAACTTCACCGCGGGCTTCGATACTACCGTTACGTAAACACTCTCGATGAGTACGCCAACCATAATGGCGGTTGCGGCAATCGCTGCTCCACCGACATTTACAGTTCGCGCCATGGTTACTGTGGTCAAGAAAATGGCAGTGAGCCGGAGCAATGTTCCGTGTACGAGGCGTTGTGCTTGTCCTTGATGAATGAGGATGCCTTGCAGGAAACGTCTCCATCCGATGGCGGCTGACCAGAACAACATGATGCGGAGCGGGTTTCGCGATGCTTCAACCGTCTCCATCGGAAAGCCAAGCCAACCATGTGCGACGATGTCAAGTAGGGGAGTCCATCCCGCGAGAAATGTCAGAACAGTGCAGTACCAACACAAAATAATGGTGAGTTTGCGGGTTACCGCATAGGTCTCCGCGGAGTGCACGAACGCGAGGCTGGATGCCAGGAGCATGATAACCGGGCTCTCAATGCACAATGAGAGCTGCATCGTCAATCCCCAAGCACGGAGCTGCCTGGCAGAGTCTGGTAATCCGGCAATCGTGGATGAAAATAATGGTGCCTCAAGCACCATCAGCTGAAAAGCTAATGCAAGTGGCAGGTACGCAAGAAAAATCCGCCGAAATGCCTTGAGCATTGCGGCGGATTTCTGCTTATTCGGAAGAGTGGATGTCAGCCTGAAACCTTGACCAGAGCAGGGCGGAGGACTCGCCCGCCAATCCTGTAGCCAGGCTGGAGAACTTCAACTACCGTGTCGGCCGGTGCAGCAGAATCTTCAACCCGCATCACAGCATTGTGGAGATTAGGGTCAAATGCAGCACCATCGGCTTCGATTTGTTCAACGCCATTTTTCTCCAACAAGGTTGCCAACTGACGGTGAATGCCAGAGATGCCATCGCGGAGCTTGTCGATGTCCGAAGATGCATTCATGGACTCGACAGCACGGCCAAAGTTGTCGACGATTGGCAGGAGACTTTCCATGACACCTGTCAACAAGAAACCCTTCAAGCTTTCGCGCTCTTCATCCGTTCTGCGGCGATAGTTTTGAAATTCTGCAAGCGCTCGTAAACGAGCCTCATTCGCATCTGCTACCTGTTGTTCCAGATCAGCAATGATTACATCGTTGGGTTGGGTCTCAGTAGGAGTAGTCGAGTCGTCAGCATTTGCTGTTTCATCAGGCGCGGACATTGTGTGATACCTCTCAAATGGGATATTTATTGACCTATTCAGAATACCCTGAACATCAGGAAAAGGTCAGGCGCTGAAGCACCTTACCAACGGTCTTTGCGACATGCTTCACGGATGCAATCACTTCTGGATAGCGCATCCGTGTTGGGCCTATGACGCCAATCGTTCCTTGTTGGCTGTTACCCACGGAATACATAGCCGTAACCATCGAGTAACTCCCAAGGTCACTCGAGCCAAGCTCGGCGCCGATGCGGACGGTTGATTCTGTAAGGGCGGGGCCAGCCAAAAGCTCAAGGAGCGCTGCACGTTCTTGCATCAGGGTAAGGAAGTGTCCAAAGCGCTCAACATCACGAAATTCGGGGTGCTGTAGCGCCGCCTCGCTTCGATGGACAACGACCTGTACACCCGAACACATATCTCGAGCTGCAGTTCTGACATCGGATGAGATGACACTCCAGATAGCCGTAAACGCAATCAATTCGCGCGGGATACCTGGAAGACCATGATCGCTCAGATTCGTGAGTGAAACACCTGCGGCAGCTTCATTAAGCGCATCGGCAAGTATCCACGACTCCTTCGCCGTTAGAGAAAATCCAGTGAGGATTCGATTCTCAGAGCGACCGTTGTCATACAGAATGACTAACAGCGTTTGCGTCGATGTGACAGGTGAGAGAAAAATACGATGGATGCTTACGACGCCGGTGGCCGGGGGCGTTGCCAACGATGGGAGACCGGTTATGTCGGCAAGTGCCTGACAGGATGCATCGAGGACGGCTTCAACGTGATGATCATTGCCTCGAATTCGGTTGTCAACGCGATCGATAGTGGTGTTTGGAACCGTAACGTCGCGCATCAGCTGGTTGACGTAGTACCGATAACCGACATTTGATGGAACCCGGCCTGAGCTGGTGTGGGGCTGAACGAGGAAGCCGTGTTCGGCAAGGAGAGCCATTTCGGAGCGGAGTGTGGCGGATCTTATGCCAAGTGGATGTCGTTCAAGCAATGCAGCCGACCCAACGGGCTCTGCAGTTTCGACATAGTCATGAACAACAGCCTCAAGAATCCGCTGCTGTCGGTCGTCCAAAGATATAGCGGGCTTCGACTTTGACATTGACTAGTCCATATAATAACGATATCCATGCAGTGCGTCAATCCTCACAATTGACATCAGTTACCAGCAGCGAGTAGAATAGTGACACTGCAGGGGTGGCGACACCACTTGCTTCGCGAAAAGGAAGGTAACTACAGCCCATGCCTCGTATCCTCGTCACGGATGACGAACCGAATATTGTCCGTCTGATCCAAGTCAACTTGGAGCGACAAGGTTTTCAGGTGGAGACTGCGAACAACGGAGCGCAAGCGCTCGAGAAGATTCGTGCAAATCGACCAGATTTGCTGGTTTCCGATGTGATGATGCCAGAGATGGATGGTTTTGAGTTACTTTCGAACATCCGTCGTGATCCAGCCCTTGAAAACCTCCCAGTCATCATGTTGACTGCGAAGGCCCAAGATCGTGATGTTCTCGAAGGCTACACACGTGGCGCGGACATGTACCTGACAAAGCCGTTCAACCCGATTGAGCTCGTGACGTTTGCGAAGCGTCTCCTGCAATCTGGAGCTGATGATGGACGTACCGTCATCTAAGTAGCGTAACGCTACTCAGTTCTCAACGCCCTGCGCTCCGCGCAGGGCGTTTTCGTTACACGGCAACATTGTTGTAACAGCCTCACTGTGCCCATCAGATGTCCACTCAAGCATCCCGCATTGATCTGTACGGTAGAGCTGCGTTCCTACACGTTCAAATCGCTTGATTACATCCAAAGATGGATGCCCGTAGCGATTTCGCTTTCCACAGGAGACAAATGCAATTCCTGGATGTGTCCGACGAACAAATTCTGGAGTACTTGATGAATCAGAGCCATGGTGCGCAACTTTTAACAGGGAAATTTCGTTGAGCTCCGCTTGTGCCGACCGTAGAAGCTCTCGTTCACCTTCTGCTTCGACATCTCCAGTTAGCAATATTGACTTGTCCCTGTAAGTGATGAGCAGAACTACACTATTCTCATTTTCAGGACTTCGTGTACCCATGATCGGAGAGAGTGGGGGGCTCATCACAGCGACTTCGACATCTCCTACCAACGTTCGACTCCCGACTGAGACCGCTTCAACAGTTGTTCCCTTTTGTGCAAATTTTGCACGAACACTTTGTTCGGTACGACTCCCCTCGAAGCCATTCCAATACACACGACCGACAGGTATATGCCGAGCCACAGCAAGCATTCCTTGAACATGGTCTTCATCTGGATGCGTCATCACAACAACATCGAGAGATTGAATCGCCTTTGCCCGTAGGACCGGGAGGACGTTGCGATGGCCAGGGTCAATGCCTGCTTCGGTATCACCAGCAGGGTTGCCTCCAGCATCTATAAGCCAATGCTTGCCGTTTGGAAAAGAAACAAGAACGGCATCACCCTGACCCACATCGATGCAAGTCACCGTCAACGCACGATGCCCACAACCCGGAAGTACAGCCAGCGCAGTAGTTACAAAACATACGAAAATGATGCGAAACATACAAACCTATCGTTCGAAACGCACCGATTCCTACACTTTTCTGGAAGAAATCCAGACAAACTTTTTGTCATGCTCACTTTTCTAGCACGATTCCTTAACGTTTAAAACGACGCAACGAGCGTTTATGTCAGCGGTTTGGATGGTGACCATGGAATGTAATATTGTGGCTGCGAAGCGAAAGTACTACCACAGAGCTTTCGTCCAAGCTGTGTAAAGCCACTAACTAACCCGACACTCGCAACCACCACCGCATGCGGATTCGCGACACCAGTTGCAACATCTGCATATGGAACCTCGGCAAGCAAGTTGGCGACAAAAGTCAGCGACTGCAGTACGCCATTTAACAGGGTCCAGATCACCTTACCGACAAATGGAATGTCTCCAATGGTAACTGCTGCAGCACCAATCAGTAGCGCCCACTCACTCAGGAAACCAACGGGGATGTTTGCGACTGGCGAAATCAAACTCAAATGTTGCATATGAAATGCCACGGCTGGTGCAGTTACCAGCGTGACGATGAACGACACAATAAATCCCTGCAACAACGTTAGTGCAACTTTTAGCACAACGGATGTTGATTGCCGTATCCGTTCACCGAACAGATCAGCGAATGGAGCTGCGACAATGAGTCCACATACCGCTAGAAACGACAGCTGTGCTCCAGCATCCATCACCACAAAGGGATCACGCAGCATCGCTGCACACGCACAGAGACACAGCAGATGCCAAGGTTCTGGGGAGCGAGAAAGTAGGCGTGCCATCAATCTTGCCACCAACGATGTAACTGCCCTCAAAGGCGCTGGTCCGCCTCCGCTCGCATAACCCACCAGAATGGAGAGCCCCAAACTGACACCAGCAGAGCCCGTTCGCCCTGACCAAATCAAAATCGTTCCGACTGTTGCCACCAAAACGGAAATGTGCATGCCACTGGTTGACAAGACATGAACGGTCCCAGTTCGTCCAAAAGATTCCTGAAGCTCGAACGGAAGGTCATCCGTAATCGATAACAGAATCCCACTTGCAAGTGGAGCCGTGTCCGCGGGAAGGCCAGAATGACATCGAGTATCAATCCAAGTTCGAACATCGGAAATGAATCGACCGACGATGTTTGTCCGTGTTTCAAGCAGGACTACATTCGATGCAGCCGATGACACAGCAACAATGTGATGAAATCTGCACCACTGTTGATAATTGAATTCTCCAATGTTGCGGGGAGGCTCGGGTAGCGAAAATTCTGATGTAACGCGAACCCTGTCCAGGTAACTCAATGGTTGCTCTGCCTTGGTCCGGATAGCGTACTTTCCAGTTGAAGTACAAACGATAAATCTGAGCGATGTTTGCCCGCGCCGGATGGGTGAGCACACATCCCCAATAATTTCAGATGGCAGGGTATCTGGAATGCCCGCATTTGCGAGAGGATGTAGTCCAACAGCCATCACTCCAAGAATGGCGCCGATGACGATCGCTATACGCTTATAGGAACCTGCGGGCGGTATTGCGGCTACCAGCAAAACACCGACCGTCATTAGGATCAGAACTAAAAATCGGTTCGGTAGTGTCGCTACCGCAAACGATGCAAACAGCATCCCAAGCGTTGCGGCAAACAGTGGGCGCACTTAGCTAGAAATCATTACGGCAACGTGCACAACGCCTCGGGTCATCGGGGCCACACGGCGCAATCAAATCACCGCAGGTACGACAAGGAAGCCACCCTGAGCGTAAACGTGCTTTGTCGCGCTCGGTTGCAATATCCGCCAATATCGCAATACGCTCTACGACACTCAACTCTTTGGATCGTTTTGGAATCTTTGCTGCATCCATCCATGGATCATTAAAGTCCGGTTCTGGAGGCGGTTCGGCCCATGGTTGATTGAC
>CAIYBQ010000111.1 GCA_903924445.1 uncultured Armatimonadota bacterium
GGTTCCCTGCAAAATTTATCGTAGAATCGATTCACTATGGAAAACGAAACCATTCCACACCCGCCTATCGTCGACCGCGCAGCGTTTGATGATGCCCGTGCCGCCCTCCTCGCAGAAGAGAAGTGGCTGACAAAGCAAAAGGATCGCATTAATGCGCTTCGGCGTCGTCTGCCGATGGTCAAGATGGAAAAGGACTACCGCTTTCAGGGCCCGAATGGCGATATGTCGTTTGCGGACCTCTTTGATGGCACACGCCAGCTGATTATGTACCACTTTATGTTTGGACCTGAGCAGGAAGTCGGATGTCCTGTGTGTACGGGCTATATGAAGGAGCTCGGCGATCTCTCGAAGCTGAAAAAATGGGATGCACGCTTTATCACGGTCGGGCGTGCGCCCTATGCAAAGCTTGCGGCGCACCGTGAAGCGTCAGGCTTTCATATTCCGTTCTATTCATCCTTGGGAAGCGACTTCAACTTTGATTTTGAAGTCTCGGATGAGCGTGGTGAGGGTCAGGGAATTAGCGTGTTCTTCCGTATCGGAGAGGATGTCTACCTGACGTACTACGCGCGCCAGCGCGGAGTCGAAGGGCTTGTCAGCTACGATGCGTTGTTGGATATTACGCCGTATGGCCGCCAGTTAGATTTTGAGGACTCGCCTCCAGGGTGGCCGCAGCGTCCGACATACGGATAAAAACATATCCCTCCAGCCAGTAACGGCGGAGGGATTTTTTGATTTGTTGGATGCCCCGCCACGGTGGATTTCACGTGAATCCATAGTTGGAAACTTGTAAGGCTACTTATAGCCATCCGGGCTTGTGTAGGATTTGCCAAATGTCTCTTTGTAGACATTTACAGCTTCATCCTCGGATGGCAACCGCAGCGTGTCCGTGAAGCGGTTCATGAATGCAAAGCGGCAAACCTGGTAAAGAACATCGTATGCAAGAGCGCCAGGGAAGTGGGCGGCCAATGCAACACGGTCTGCTTCTGTAACCGATGCTGGCGTTAATGTAAGCTTGCGTGCAAACACGACAGCGGCACGTTCATCCGGTGCCAGAGCCGCATCGGATTTTTCAAGCGCAACCAGCTTTGCCACATCCACACCCTGTTTACGCAATCCAGAGATCTGATGTAGCACACAATAGCGGCAGCCATTTAGCTTGGATACCGCAAGGCTTACTTGCAGCAGCGTGCTGCGCGGAACCGAATTGGGTCGCGGTGGTTGCGGTTTGCCACTCCATGCCTGGTAGATGTCAGGAACGTGGATCATCGCACGGACGGAGTTTGGAATACCGACGCCGAGGGAGTTACCAGGTGCCCCGGGAGCCCAGCGCTCGATGATTGCCTGGCCAGCGGAAAGCTCATCATCGGATGCTAGTGCCACACGCGCCGTTGAAAGGTGGTTTGTAACGCGCGGTGGTAGCGCGGGTTTGGTGGATGCCAGCCACGCCTCTGGCTGCACTCCAAGACCCTGTACCAAACGGATAAAGAAGTTCAAAAAGCAGACGACCATGGTGAGCTCAATCAGCTGAGCATCATTGAACTGCTGGCGTGCCCCGACGAACTGGGCATCCGTGATGCCATGCGCCTTGAGCGTTAGGTTTCTGGCATACAAAAGGGCGGTCGCCATGCGTCGGTCTGTACATGGCCCAGCTGCCTTGGCCAAACGTTTGAAATGAGCCACCGCATACGGCGAACCAATTTCGTTAGCAGTTTGTACCGCCATCGCGAGCTTGAGCGTGGCTGGGAGTGTGCCCCCAAAAAGGACCGTCTTGACCAGCTTTGCAAGTGCTTTTGCAGAGTCAGGGTTTGCATTTGCGGCAGCAAGAATATATGCGGGAGTCTTCCCTTGGGTTTCAAGCAAGTCGGTCTCGAGACCAGGTAGCGAAGCAGCAAGGGGAAAGGTACGTGATTGGAATGTGCCCATGCCATCAACGATACCGAGGGATTCCGACTAATGTCTCATTAACATCCCTGTGTTGAGACAACACCATCCCTGCACTCGCCTGTCGCGCTATTGATATTGATATCGTCGATTGACTAGAGTGGCACCATGAATACAAAGTCCCGGCAGAACGCTGCCTTTACCTTGATCGAACTTCTTGTCGTTATTGCCATTATCGCTATCCTTGCAGCAATCCTCTTCCCCGTCTTCGCACAAGCACGTGCTAAGGCCCGTCAAACGGCGTGTCTGTCCAATCAAAAGCAGATTGGGACATCGTTGATGCTGTACACCCAGGACTACGATGAGGTTCTCCCCGGCAATACAACCCTTGGAAATGGCGTAACGGATTCCCGCTGGCCAGATGCATCATCTGCGCACTCGGCGGGTCTGAGTGAGCCTCTCGGCTGGATGCAGCCTTTCAACCCAGCAAATGTTGGAACCTACCGCATTTGGGCGCGTGACCTGCAGCCATATGTGAAAAACATCCAGCTCTTCCGCTGCCCAGAAGCGAAGCCGCGTTCTGCGGATGGAACCTGTACACCGGCAGCCAACACCTGTGAAATCAATGTGCCAGGAGCCGGCAACGGAACTTATCTGCTAAACGGCATCGCCGCATCGAAGTCGCTGGCCGCCATCGCCCTCCCAGCCGACACGATTTTTACGCATGAAGTCCGTAACTACAACCGTGTCGCACAGGAGAAGCCACGTCAGGTTCTCTCAACCGGCCTGTACACAAACTTCAGCAATCCGTTCTATAACTTCAACCACAATGGCGGGAGCAACCTGTTGTTCTGCGATGGCCATGCAAAGTGGCAACGGCGTGATTCGATTCGCTTTGCCCAGTTTGGAGCATCCCCTGAGAACAACCCAAGCCTCCCAGTGAAGTTTGGGGCAACGGATGCTGAGTTGCAGGCTCAGAATGTGATGCAGTTCAGAGCTGACTTCTAA
>CAIYBQ010000112.1 GCA_903924445.1 uncultured Armatimonadota bacterium
GGTGAAACCTTTGCAGCCCACCAGCGATTTTCAACGGTTCGCCAGTTCTGCACTGCCGTTCCCCCGGAAATCACTGGGCGCTTTCCCGGCTCTCCACGCAGCGTCAGGTTACTGTCAGAACCGTTTAGGCGAATCGGTGCAGCTAAGGAATGCGTCCCTGCGAGTAGGACAACCGTATCGTGGCCGGGGGTAACACGGGATGCCTGTATGCCTTCATTGATGTTTCGAAACGGTTTTGCCTTTGTCCCATTACCTGGTTCGCCGGCTTTTGGAGACACAAACCAAACGCGCTCTTTGGCGGTGTCGATAGCCACCGGAGCACACGAAACCAACCCGGCCGTCAGCGTACATAGGACGAAAGGCATCATCGTGTCATTCCTACTTCAGAAGCTTTTTAACCGTATCTTCGATGCGGGTATCGTTTTCCTGGTAGCCAACCCAGTTGGCGGCGACATTTCCATTGGCATCAATGATGTAGGTCGTAGGGATTCCTGACACTTGGTACAGCTTTTTGGCGATGGAGTTTGCGTTGTTCTGCGCGGCTGGATCAAACACAAATGGCAGTGTGTACTTGTCCTTGTTCGCAGGAACCCACCTCTTGTAGGCATCCTCAGCATCCCAAACACACACCGCAAGAACCGTCACTTTGTCGCTGTTCTTGTTGGCCTTCCAAAATTCTTCGAGGTGAGGCATCGCCATCATGCACGGACCACACCAGGTTGCCCAAAAGTCAAGAACAACGACTTTGCCCTTGAAGTCTGAGAGCTTGCCTGTGGTGCCATCAAGGCGGACATAGGTAAAGTCAGGCGCAGGGGACCCAACGGCGAGGAGCGGTGGACGAGGAGCAGCCTTTGGCAAACCTACCATTTGTGCTGCTTCTGTCGTTGGAGTCAACTTCAGACTTCGGCCATCGGTTGAAAAAGTGGATGCATACACAGCACCACCCAGCGGAACCGGCTTCATAAAGTCGACGCGGTTACGACCATCTGCCTTGAGGTAGCCCCAAATCGGTGTGTCCGGACCGGTTGGTGTTCGTGTGAAAATATGTTCACCAGTTGCATCCTGAATCACTAACTTCTCGGTCATCCCATTGATGTTTACATCTGCGACATAAGCGCCTGGATCAAAGAACTGCACCCCGGGGCTTCCTTCGTATTTGTAAAACGAAAGGGAAACATGCGTGCTTTGTGACTCCGATTTGCTGGTGCCGTAGGACACCCTCACCTTAGTCACTGCCCCCGATGCATAGCCCTTCTTGGTTTGGTTGCGAAGGTCATCGATCTGCTTACGCTCGGTAAAGACATCCCCGCCATCATCTGTTAGGTCGCCGTTCGCATTCGCATCGAAATACAGCTTCCACTCACTCTCAGAAATGACATCGAGAGCAACCGGGTGCAAAGCCCGCGGGCCGTTGCCGATACGGATCGTTCCATACTGGACTTTCCCGGTGTAGCTTGGCTCCTTACGAACAGATGATGGCTTGTCGTCGACGAGGGGATTTGCCATTGGGCGATAGCCGAGCTTGTACGTCGCAGCTGCCTTGGCATCGTATTTCAACTGGACATTGAGCGGAGTGGCATCGGGTTTCTGTTGGGAAACACCCGGATGCATATTGCTTCCAGTTAGGACAACACTCGACAAAACCACTGCCAACATTCCATTCATTTTCCCGACTCCAATCTGTACGACAAACCATGGATATTCTATCTGCCACAAAGACGACGTCGCTGATACCAGACATCACGCGCAAAGCGAACCATATTACGAATTCGTCCATCAGACCGGCATAATTGCTTGGAATTCACTTTGGTGAAACTTTTTACGTAATGAACGGAGATTTCTGATCCACTTGGAACCGTTCTTGCGTTAGGTGTCATTAGTGTGTTGAAACCAC
>CAIYBQ010000113.1 GCA_903924445.1 uncultured Armatimonadota bacterium
GATTTAGGTCATGCAGATTCGACTCTTGCAGCAACTCCGCCGCCGGTCGCTCACAATGTTGTTCCGCTGCCGGATGATCCCGCAGCCAGTGCTTCTCAACCTGTCATGGATTTCAGAAGAATGTGGATTGATTCTGCTGTTTGTTCAATGGTGTTACCTCATCAATGCCAGCACTTGCTGGCATCTGATGTTGTGTTTGTTCGTGGTGACACTTTGCGAGACGTGATCAATCTCGCTGCTGACCGATTGTATGACTACCTGCCGTTGCCAATTTCTGCCATCGCGAGTGTCGACGTAGAGAAAGTGCTTTGTCTTCAAGATGTTGTCATGGTAACGGCGGAGCGGGTCAATCGCATTTATGATCACAACCGACCCCCCAAGTTGCGCGTTGACATTTTCGCCTACTTGGTCACCGGCGAGGTTGTGCGATATCATCCCGGGAGAAATCGCAAAGCTGATGCACAGCCCCATCGGATGAGCTTTCCGAGCTGCTTGTATTGCCTCGAAGATGCCCTGTTTCGTGGAGTGGGGCAGTCTTTGCATGTCAAACCGCCTGGTGCTGTTGATTTTTACGGTGGAGCTTCTCAGCCTGCTGTGCCGGTCATGTTAGCACAGATGCACATTCTGGACGTCAACATATACGACAAACAGATGTGCGGGTGGAACCCTTTCTTGAAATTCGTGATGGGTCTGGACTTTAATGGCAGCACTGAAATCGATATCACGGCAGGCGAGCATTACCCTTGGTGGCTTTTTCTGTCATCGAATGGTGCCATCCGAGATGTCATTCAACATGGTGTGACCCGCATTCGGGTCTCGTTCTACGAGGGTCACCGGTGCATCTTTGTCACGAACGATCGTGGAGATTACCGTGTCTTCCAGCATCCCGTCTTCAAGAGAATCACTGTGGAGGAAGTCGTGTGACGGAGCACTGCTTCTTAGCGTTGACTTTGCAGAGGGTGAGCTTGCTGAGGCCACGCATAGTCTGTATAGCTTGCACCTGCCGTATCATATATTTCGTATTGCCTTGGAGTTCTGCCATGGGTCTTAGGGTCGCTGCATAGATGTCGGGCGCACGGTTACAGAGCGGTCTCCACAAAAACCTCTCTGATGTCCAGCGAGTTCGTTGCTGAACGCAAAACAAAAGTACCAGCAGACGCAGCGGGAGTCTTAATGGGAGACGCAGCGGAGCCCAACCGGGGGTCAACGCTGGCGGCAAGGGCCCGGCTTCGTCCGTAACAAATCGATACCGAAAAATCATCTTGGATTTGAATGATGTTCCGTAGCCATTTGGCTTAGGCAGATGGCATGCTGTTCAGTTGCCATAAAATGAGGCCTCTTGCACGCGCATACGCCCCGGACGGCGAGCCGTGCACTTATGAGCGCTTCATTCTCAGGTTTGGTAAGGCAGGCGGCAAGTTGTTCTGTGATGCCCCTAAAGCACCCGACGCACCAGATGACGACAGCTCCTCTTTGGCAGTTGCCATTAATTTTGCTGCTCAGCTTCCTGGTCGTGTTGCTGCAGGCCGTCATGTTCCTCAGACTTCGCGTTCACGGTCTCGTCGCAATGCCAATAAGGATCCCGGGGATGCTTCTCAGCTTCCTGCTTCAGGTGTTGCGGCGGCATTTGAGTATTACCGACCACAGCCGAAAGCGGCATGCGTGGCACCAGTTGCTGGTGTCCGCCATGCTTCTCATCCCGTTGCTTCTGTCAGTGCGGCCGAAGCACCCAGTGCACCAGCTGCCAGCAGTCATTCTTCTCAGCATCCTGTGCGTCTTTGTGCTGGAAGTTCCAGCA
>CAIYBQ010000114.1 GCA_903924445.1 uncultured Armatimonadota bacterium
ATTCCTCAAATGCGGGACGACACACCTCGTCATCCGTTTGATCGAGGATGGAGTAGACCTCACCCATATCGCTTTGGCAGATCCGCTCGCGGCCATCAAGGAAATTTCGCGAAATCCGCTTACCCTGCCAGTGTTCCCGCTAAAAAGTGGCAACTTCACAACGGCTCTCGAAGTGCAATACTCCTTGCTCGGGCTTTGCCGGCGCTACGAAGGCACCGATCATCAGACGGACCTCGTTCTTCGTACGTGGAAGACATTTCTGGATGACTACGCCGCAAACCCGCTGTCCGTGGCCGACCGCGCCGACTGGGCTGCTAAATACACCCTCTTGACGCAGTTTGCCGCAGAGGAAGGTGTCGACTTCAAATCCGACATCATCCAAAGCTTGGACATTGCGTTTCATGACATCGACCCCGATGCCGGACTGCACTTCGCACTCCTCGATGCTGGGGATGTTCAAACGCTGGTCACCGATGATGCCATTAACGTGCTTATTGAGCAGCCTCCGCAGGATTCTGCAAAAGCCATCATTCGTGGGCATATCGCTCGCCACATGTCCGATGCCGTTGTATCGATTAGCTGGGATGAGGTCACGCTTCGGCTGCAGTCCGGGCAGAATGTGGCACTGACTTTACACGCATTTACCACTGTGGCTCTCGATGCCCTTGCGGCTGCCATTAAGGACACCACCAACGCAGATGCCCTTGTCGCTGCACTAAAAAGCATCCGGTAACACACGGAACACAAGCGGGCCTCCGGCGGGTAAGATACGTGTACAGAGGTGACTATGATTGCATTTCCAGATGGACCATCCCCAGAGAGAATCGAGCGGCCTTCGCCTGCTGATCCAGCCCCGCGTGGCCCCGAGCAACCTGGTCCGGTATCCCCGGATGTCGACCGTCCGACAAGCCGGAATATCATGGACCGGATGCGTAAGGTTGACCCTAAGCTCGGCCGTAACTACCGCCAAAGAAGTGGGCAATAGCACGTGGATGTCTCCCTGTTTCACCCGCAGAGTGGTGACTTTGCCGCCCTCACCGGCTTCACGCTAACCGATGCGCATCAAAGCGTAACATCGCACGGAAATGGCCTCGCATCCGAGCCCGTCCACGGAACGACCGTCATTGCAGTTAAGTTCAAGGATGGCGTCCTGACCGTTGGTGACCGCCGTGCAACCGGTGGCAACGCGATTATGTACGACAAGGCTGAGAAGGTTTTGGCGCTGGATGACACGATGCTGATGGCTATCAGCGGTGCGTTCAGTAAGGCGATTGAGTTCGTCCGCTTCCTCCGGCACAGCTTTAAGTACTACGAGCGTTCACAGCTGCAGTCGCTAAGCCTTGATGGCAAGCTGAACGAAATTGGCCGGATGATGGCCGGAAACCTTGCTGGCGCGATGAGCGGTGGGCTTGTGATTCCCGTCATCGCTGTCTACGACCAAAAGCAGGCAGTTGGACGCATTTTCTTCTACGATGCGGCTGGCGCGCGCTTTGAAAACCTCGAGTACGCCGCAGCCGGCTCTGGCAGCGTCCAGATCCGCGGAGCCTTTGAGTACATCGTGCGAACAAAAGGCAACTTCAGCGAAATGACGCTCGAAACCGCCCTCGCCGAAGCCCTCCATCTCCTCGAAATCGCCGCTGACCTTGACAGCGCAACCGGCGGTGCAGGAAAGGTTCTCCCACTCGCGCGTACCGTAACGGCCGCTGGGGTAACCGAAATATCCGATGATGCAATCCGGGTAGCGCTTGGCGCATCCACGACGACCGCGACAAGTATCTGACAGGCAACCTGATGTCCTACAACTTTTACGATTTTCAAAATGCGATTCAGCAGCGCAATGACTATGTGGATGACCAGCTGCGGGATGGCAGTCCGGTTATCGGCATTTCGTGCCCGGATGGCATCGTTCTCTTCACCCTCCGCGGCACGCAGCGCAAGCTCTTTGAGGTCTATGACCGAATTGCTTACGGAGCGATGGGGCGCCAGTCCGATGTGGAATCCATCCGAATCGCGGCGATTGATTCCGCGCATCGTGAGGGTTTTCAACGCTCTGAGGATGATGTCTGCCTAAGCCGCCTCGTTGGTTTTGGCATTTCCCCGGCGGTCAAGCAGGTCTATAACGATCAGCGCGCCGTGCCACTTACCATCCGTGCACTCTTTGCCGAGCTTCACGATAGCGCAGCGGATGATGTGTTTTGCACGCTGAACTACGATGGCGAATATCGCATCAGCAAGGGTAGCGCTGTGATTACAGGCGTCCGGTCTGCCGATGATGTTGCAAAAGACATGCTCAAAGATGCAGCACCAACCACCCGTGATGAAGCAATCCAGCTTGCCGCTAAAGTTTGGGCGCATGCGTACAACTCGATGCGTCATGCGCGGAAGCCGGGCGGGGATGTCGATGACAACGGAGTTCGCCTGACACCTGCCGCTGCCTTTAAGGGAGCGCTAGACAAGGGACAAGTTCTTGAAGCGGCATTCCTGACACGTAGCACATCCAAGACGAGTCGGTTTGAGTGCTGCACGCTAGAGGCAGTAAGTGCCGCGGTTGCCAACTTGGACCTTGGGTGATGGACCAGCCTCATAAACCTGACTTCGATCCACATGCCCTTCGTGTCCTTGAATATGCGCGTGTAATTGACCATTTGGCAGAATATGCCAGCACTGAGCTTGGCCGTGAGCGATGTCTTGAGGTCGAACCGACCGTTATCCACGCTTTTGTACGTGAGCTGCAACAAGAGACATCCGAGGCGCGACGCCTCATCGATGATCATGGTCGCTTCCCGTTTGGAGGCATCCACGATATCCGTCGCGCAATTCAATCGGCCCATATCGGACAGCTTCTTCTGCCGCTTCAGCTCATCGAAGTCGCAAACACCATCGTTGGCTGCAATCGACTAAAAGCCTGGGTTCAGTCGAAAGCGGAGAAGGCGCCGCTGCTGGCTGAACGCGCGGATGCCATTGTCGATTCCCCGATGGTCACCGGTGCCGTCGATGGCTCTATCGGACGGGCGGGAGATATTCTTGATTCCGCAAGTCCAGCGCTTGCCGCGGTTCGAAGCCGCAAGCGGATGCTGGTTAAGCGCATCGATGAAAAACTTTCATCCATCCTGTCAAGCTCATCGACACGCACGATGCTGATGGACACACAGGTTGTGGAGCGGGATGGCCGTCGTTGTCTTAATGTAAAGGTTGAGCACAAACGCGTTTTTCAGGGACTCGTGCACGGACTCTCCGCAACGGGTCAGACGGCGTTCATCGAGCCGATCGCAGTCGTTGAGGCAAACAATGAGCTGCGCGAAGCGGAAGCCGTTGAGCAGCGCGAAATGGACAAGGTTCTCCAGCGCCTTACAGAGCTGGTGAAGAAGCGGGAACGCGAACTTGAGTCCGCGATTCAGGTCGCCGGTGGCCTTGACCTTGCGTGTGCAAAAGGGGAATATGCCATCCACCTCGATGCATGTGAACCACTGCTAAATCACAAAGGCCGCATCGATATCCGCCAGGGCAGGCATCCACTGCTTGACCCCGAAAAGTGCGTTCCGGTAACCGTAAGACTTGGTGCGACGGCGCAGGCATTGTTGATCACGGGACCAAACACCGGCGGTAAAACCGTCACGCTGAAGACGCTGGGGCTCTTCACCCTTATGGCGCAGAGTGGCCTCCAGGTTCCCTGTCAGTCTGGCAGTGAGCTGGCGATGTTTGAGCAGGTTTTCGCCGATATTGGTGATGAACAGTCCATCGCACAGAATCTTTCCACGTTCAGCGGCCACGTCGCGAACATCGTTAGAATTCTCAAGGTGTGTGGCCGGAGGGCTTTAGTTCTCCTCGATGAGCTCGGCTCAGGAACGGATCCTGCCGAAGGAGCCGCGCTGGCAAAGTCCATTTTGACGGAGCTCCTTGCCCACAATGCCCGCATCGTGGCGACGACACACTACGGCGAGCTGAAGGAGTTTGCGTATTCGCGGGATGGTGTTGAGAATGCCGCGGTTGAGTTCGATGTCGAAACCTTAAAGCCAACGTATCGCTTGCTTCAGGGCGTTCCAGGTTCATCCAATGCGTTTCACATTGCGCGTCGCCTTGGGATGCCGAACCGCGTGGTGGATGCCGCGGTGGCTAGTCTTGGGTCAGCGGGCGCGGATGCTGCGGAAGTCATGCTGCGCCTCGAGGCAGCGAAGAAAGCTGCTGAGGATGAGCAACGGGAGGCCGAGCGGTTACGCAAGGAGCTGTCTGATCTGCGCGCTAAGCATGCAAAGCGCCTCGAGGACCTTGAGCGGCTGCGTGCGGAAGCGAAAGAACGGGCATCCGAGGAAGCCAGACTTTTAATTCGGCAAAAAACGGAAAAGATGGACAACATCATTTCTGAGCTGCGCCGCATGGGGAAAGAGGGCCGTAAGACACAGTCCGCTCGCAAGAAGATGAAGGAGACATCCGAGGAGCTCGTCGGCCAGATTGGGCACGAGAAGGAGCCTCCTCCGGTGGATGAAGCTGACATCCCAACCGCTCTTGCTAAAGGCGACACAGTGCGCGTGACCAGCCTCGGTGGTGTTTCTGGTGTTGTCGTTGAAAACACAAGCGGTGCCGAGGCCATTGTTCAGGTTGGCGTGATGCGTGTGACGGTTCCGATGACTGGTTTACGAATTGTGGGTGTCTCGGCAGCGAAGCAAAAGCCAAAGCCCGTCGGGGTAAGCGTGCCCCTCCCAGATGCTCCGCCGCCGCCGCCGGCTATTCGCAGCAAGGCAAAGGTTCGTGCGGCGCGGGATGCAGCAGCGAAATCTGTCGAACCACAGCCTGAGAAAGTCAAGAAGACGCCTCGGCCTGGTGGGCTGGCCCCGCGTGCCGGGAGCCAGCTCTCAAGCGTGATGATTGAGAAGGCGAGCAGTTTTTCGCATGAGCTAATGCTTATTGGGCTACGTGTGGATGCAGCATTGCCGCGCCTCGATAAGTGGCTGGATGATGCTGTCCTCGCCGGCCTCGATGGCGGACGCGTTGTTCATGGCAAGGGCACGGGCGCGCTAAAGCGTGCCGTCTGGGAGCAGCTCAGCGGCGATCCGCGCGTGGTTGCGTATCAGCTTTCTCACCCGGATGAAGGCGGTGCGGGCGTAACGGTGATTCGCTTTGCTTAGGGAAGAGACATTGGAAATGCTGGTGGATGCGGCCATCAAAGCACGTCTCAATGCCTATGCCCCTTATTCAAACTACCGTGTTGGTGCGGCATTGCTGAACGCCGATGGCCGTATTGTGACCGGGTGTAATGTTGAAAATGCCAGCTATGGCCTTTCGATGTGTGCTGAACGTAGCGCAGTCTTCGCAGCCGCGGGTGCCGGAAGCCGCACTGTTCATGCGTGTGTGGTCGTAACAGCTGATGGCGGAACGCCGTGCGGTGCCTGTCGGCAGGTGCTCTCTGAATTTCATGATGATGCCCACCCGATGCAGATGATTGCTGTCACACCGGATGGCGCGATCACGATGAATACTTGGCTTCGTGACCTTTTGCCAGTTGGCTTTGGATTTGGGGGGCGGACATTCTAAGCGCTTCCAATACGGGACCGTGGCAGGAAACACCTGTTACGGAACCGAAAAGCCGTCTATATCCGTAGAGTCTTTAGTAAGACAGTGTTTGGAGGGTGCATCGATGTATCAGCAACAATGGGGATCTAACTACCAGTCCAATGCGCCGGCACGGCGCCAGGCGTTCATCTCCCGCGTGTATGGTCACCTTGCGGGTGGCTTTCTCGTGTTTGCCGCCATCGAAGGACTCCTCCTAAACTCGCCGATTGGTGATGCCATCCTATCCATGGTGTTTGGTTTTGGACAAATCGGATGGCTGCTCCTGATGGGTATCTTTATGCTCATCAGCTGGATCGCCCGCTCAAAGCTGGCATCCTCGCCGGACCCAAGCAAGCAATATCTTGGCTATGGCCTCTACATCCTAATTGAAGCGGTGGTGTTTCTTCCATTACTGGCCATCGCCAACAGCGTCGCACCTGGCATCGTTCCGCAAGCGGCTACTATGACCGGCGCGCTCTTCCTTGGACTGACCGCCGTTGCCTTCGGCTCCAAGATGCGCTTCAACTTCCTCGGTCCGATTCTTGGTGTTGGGGGTTTGGTGCTGCTGGGTGTGATGGTCACTGGGATGATCTTTGGCTTTTCGCTTGGACTCTGGTTTAGCGCCATCATGATTGCCTTCGCGGGTGGTGCGATTCTTTATGACACTGACCGTGTGATGAATGAGTACAACGAACGCGACCATGTCGCAGCAGCGCTTGAGCTGTTCGCAAGTGTTGCATTACTCCTCTGGTACGTCATCCGAATCCTGCTCCAGCTCCGCGGAAGAGACTAAGCATCGGGTATCGGTGAGAGAACAGGTTATAATTGACCGGCTTGACAGGGGCTGACCCCGTGTCCGATGCCGGAAGGTAACCCGATGTCCATCCTCTTCGACGAAATTCACCAACAGCCAGCTGCGATCGAGCGGGCACTCACCGCAAATGCCGTGGGCGCAAAGGCCCTGGTGGATGAAATCAAAAAACGGGACATCCGCTATGTCATCTTTGCCGCACGTGGAACATCGGATAACGCCGCCACCTACGCAAAGTACCTCTGGCAAATCACCGCAGGCCTCCCCTGTGGTCTGGCAGCACCAAGCGTTCATACCCTCTATGGTGCAAATGTGGCATTCCGGGATGCCCTTGTCGTTGGGATTTCCCAAAGCGGTGCTGGTGAGGACATTAATGAAGTCATCACACAGGCAAAAGCCGCCGGTGCGCTGACGGCCGCCATCACAAACACACCAACATCCGCACTTGCCGGTATCGCGGACCACGTCCTCTTCTGCGAAGCGGGCGTCGAAAAAGCGGTCGCGGCGACCAAGACCTACACCACCACGCTTGCAATCCTCGCACAGCTTGGCGCGTTGCTCGGCGGAGATCAGGCCCTACTCGAGTGTGTAAACCGCCTGCCACAAGCCGCTGCGGACACCCTTGCGATGCTTCCGGGGCGGATCGAGCCTGTTGCATCCACTCTGTATCACGCTGAGCGGATGGTCACTGTTGCCCGTGGACTCCACCTCTGTACCGCGATTGAGTCATCCTTAAAAATCGCCGAAACCACCGGTACCGCG
>CAIYBQ010000115.1 GCA_903924445.1 uncultured Armatimonadota bacterium
GTCAGCGCCTTGCGGACTTTGACAGGATCCTTAATCCCTTGTGCCATCACGAGAGCAGCTGCCGCCGCAACGTGTGGGCTTGCCATGCTGGTCCCTTGGAAGGCGTAGTAGCCATCCCCCTGACCGCCAAACTCCACCGGGAGGTTGGTGTTTTGCAGGATGCCCGCCGACTCATCGCGATCCGAATAGCCACCGATGTCACCGCCTGGCGCTGCGAGCGCAACCTGCTTGCCCCAGCTGGAGTAGCCTGCTAGCTTACCGGATGGCCCGACAGAACTAACCGCGATGCACTCGGAGTAGGCTGCGGGATACCCGACGCCCTGCTTGCCTGAATTGCCAGCCGCGGCGACGATGACGACACCCTTCTTAGATGCATACGTGCATGCACTGCGGATAACAGCATCCGGGAATGGGCTGCCAAGGCTCATGTTAATTACATTTGCGCCTTTGTCAGCTGCCCAGCGGATCGCATCGGCGATGTCAGCACTCGTCCCGGACCCTGAAGCGCTTAAAACCTTGAGAGGCATGATGGTAGCGCCATACGCGAGACCTGCGACACCTTCTGAATTGTTTGTTGCTTCGGCGATGGTCCCGGCGACGTGGGTTCCGTGGCCATGGTCATCGTATGGATCTGTGTCACGATTTACAAAGTCATAACCAGCCGTAAAGGTCGTCGATCCGAAGTCGCGGCAAGCTTGCCCTTTGCCACTGGATGTTCCGGAAACACCGGTGTCGATAACGGCTACGACAACGCCTGTTCCACGGGAGCGCTTCCATGCGGCTTCCGCACCGACCATTTGGAAATTCCACTGCTCGGAGTAGCGCGGGTCATTTGGGGATGATGACTTAGGACTAAGAGAGGTTGTGACTTTGTCGTTTTGGCGGAGGTTCAGAGGCAGAAAATCCGGGTCGAGCTGATAGGTGTGCTCGTTGTCGTAAGCATCGATGTTAGTGGCTGTCTTCAACGCTGCAAGCGCTTTTACGCGCTCGGCTGCAGACAGAAAGACTTGATAGACATGGTTGCTCGATGAAACGACTGAGTTCGGTTTCCAGCGGCCGCCAATTTTTGCTTGCAGGTGGGCGATTTCAGACTTGGATGCCTTATCTGCAACATCGACAATCAATGGGGATGACTGTGCGGATGCGAGGCTTGCGACACCGGCAACAATGGCGGTGGCGACGAAGAGGTTGCGAATCAAAGCCTTCATACTGCTGGCTCCTGCTTCAATTGAGGGTTGCGCTCAAGGATATAGTCGTAGCGGTCACGGGTACGCCCGGTTCGCATGTCGAACAGAGGGGTGCCACCCGCATAATTGGTTCCCTGTGGGTCCCCAAAATCATTGCGGCCTTCAGCCTTGATCCAGGCATCTATGCGCTTCTTTGTCGCTTCATCCACTGCCATACTGTTCAACCCTACCTTAGTGCATTCTACCTGTGAATCTTATGGATGGTTCCCTGCATGACAACTCGAATCAGAGGTGCAAACCCGGAAGCAAAAATAGGGATATTTTTCAATGAAGTAGGCAAGACGGACGGCATATTAATAGCATCCGATTCTGCCGGTGGACGGTGCATACGATTTTGCGGTAACTTGCACGCATCGACAGGGTTTTCAATACTCACACCCTGTGCCGGGAACAACACTTAATGATTACAACGAACAGTGGTCTTCAGTACGAAGACATCACCATCGGGCAGGGACCAACCGCCGCAAAGGGCCAAAATGTCTCCGTCCACTACACAGGTGTCCTCGCGGATGGAACCCAGTTCGATAGCTCGGTCGGCCGCGGGCCATTCGAGTTCACCCTCGGTGTCGGGATGGTGATCAAGGGCTGGGACGAAGGCGTTGCCGGGATGCAAATCGGTGGCAAGCGCAAGCTCGTGATTCCAGGCAACCTCGCGTATGGCGATCAAGGCTTCCCGGGCGTGATTCCACCTAATGCAACCCTCACATTCGATGTCCAGCTGCTTAGCGTGTCCGGGGATGCATATCCGGAAGCAACACCCATCGATGAAAGCGCATTGACAACCACCGCAAGCGGTCTGCAGTTCGCCGATATCGTTGTAGGAGATGGCACCGAAGCCAAGCACGGCAACGTTGTCGCAGTGCACTACACGGGCATCCTCACAGATGGCACACAGTTCGACTCCAGTCGTGGCCGCGGACCATTCGAGTTCCCACTCGGCGGTGGCCGTGTGATCAAGGGCTGGGACGAAGGCGTTGCTGGCATGAAAATCGGCGGACAGCGAAAGCTCGTGATTCCAGGACATCTCGCCTATGGCGAAAATGGTTACCCTGGCGTCATCCCACCCAATGCAACACTCATCTTCGATGTGGAACTCATCGGAGTGAAAGGCTGATATAGATAAACCATGATGACAAAGTACTTTCTGGCAATCTTCGCCATTGTTGGACTTCTCGCAGCAGGCTGTGATCAGCCAAAGGCAGTGGAGTTGACTGAGACGGCTACGCTGAACAAAACAGAACCAACTGGCGTTCCGACAAGCGCAGATGGCAAGCCTGTCGCGGGACCTCCAGCGCCTCCATCGGATGCACCATCCGAAATCGCCAAAATGGGCCCAACCACCAAGAAGCTCGAATCTGGGCTCGAAATCGAAGAGCTCAAAGTTGGCTCCGGGGATGAAGCCAAGACCGGCACCACGGTCAAGGTTCACTACACCGGCTGGCTCACCGATGGCAAGAAGTTCGACAGCTCCCTTGACCGCAATGAACCATTTGAGTTCTCCCTCCCTGGTCAGGTGATTCAGGGTTGGAATGATGGCGTTCCAGGCATGAAAGTCGGCGGAAAGCGAAAACTCAAGATCCCAGCAAAGCTTGGCTACGGCGAGCAGGGTGCAGGCCAGGACATCCCACCCGGAGCAACCTTGATCTTCGAAGTCGAGCTGCTCGAAGTTAAGAAGTAATCAACATCCGATTACCAAACGCTGTAAACAAAACGCCTCTGGATTTCCAGAGGCGTTTTTTGTATGACACAGGGTTGAATGGATACCTAAGCGAACTCGACCACCATGTCAATCTCGACCGGGATGTTTCCCGGGAGGCTTCCGGCTCCCACAGATGTCCTTGCGTGACGGCCATTCTCGCCAAACACATCCTCGAGGAGATCTGAACAGCCATTCATAACTTTTGGATGTTCTGTAAAATCATCTGTGGCATTCACCAAGCCGAACACTTTGACAATCTGCGTGACGCGGTCGATGCTTCCAAGCTCGTGGGCAATCACCCCAAGGAGCTGAATCCCCGTCTGACGCGCATAGGCATAAGCTTCATCGATAGTCACATCCCGGCCGACTTTGCCGATGTAAGGGCCATCCGCTTTACCCGCAAGGAACAGTAGATTTCCTGTTTTCACGGCATGGATATAGTTGCCCGCGGGCTCTGGTGGCGGGGGCAATGTAATTCCAAGCTCGACAAGACGCTGGCTGGGGGGTGTTTTCATTGGTAAGAATCCTCGTGTCAGCCAGCGTACAACACCCACTGAACCTCTTCCAACCAAGTCGTTTTCAAACAGACTTTAGCTACGGAAACACAGATAGTCCAAGGCATTTCAACTGTGTGTACGCAGACACATGTCCCGATTAGACGACACGGATCTCTGTGTGGCGGGCATAAGTGCCGCTACCAGTCTTGTATCTGGGTGCAAAGAGTGCGTTGAAGTAAATTCACAATCCCCGAAAACATCGGGTTGACATTACCCGTTGCCATGTCTGCCAAAGCGCTGATACTTGTCCAATTGTCGGCGGTGGCGGCCATTTGCGCTCAGTACTGTTTACCAAAACAAACAAGTTTGGGATGCGTTAACACATGTCCTACTTCACGTGAAGTTCTTAACATTGGTAGTCAGGTTTGAGCCAACAACGCTCCGATGTCGGAAAGAACAAATGTGTGGATGTAGATAGGTTGTTGCACGGGGGAATGACTCTGGGAAACATCCCGTATATGCATGACCCAACGTATCAATTAGGGCGTAAATAGTCGTCAATTGTATAAGTTTAGCGGAGTGATTTGATCTCGATATTCAAGTATGCGTGGCATTGTTAGCTAAAAATCTTATTGACAAATATTGATGTTTATACATACTCCTGAAAGGTCAATAAGCAGGTATGAACGCTTAAAAAACCTTTGCCTTTGGGTCGAATTCAGGGTGAAATCTCCCGTCAGACCTTCCTCTCCCCCACCGTGCGGCGGACCCCCGAAAAGTTAAACGTGAACGACCAGCTCTCCATCTCCCAGACCGAAATTCCAACATCCTTACAGGAGGCGTGGAACACTGCTCATCAGGATCTCCTTGAGCGGTTAGAGAGCAGCGTAACTCTTAACAAATTCCGCGATGCCCGTTTGGTGGCCTGGACATCCAGTGCGGATGATTCCCTTACGCTTGATATCGAAGTGCAAGGCGACTTCATCGCGCAGTGGGTTCGCGTTCGTCACGTGGCTTTGTTATCAAAGCTTGTCGCGGACAACCTCGACACCAATGCAGAAAATGTTCGCATTAACTTGGTGGTCCGCAAAGCGGAGCCAGCAACCACCCGACAAGCACCAACACGGATTCAAGCCAAGCGCCCGGCGCCGGAGATGTTATCTACTGATGGACGTTCTAGCGGCTCTGGTTCAACAACCAAGTCGGTTTACATCAAGCCGAATCTAAACCGTGCATTCACATTTGAGACATTGGTTCGCGGGAAAGCCAATCAGCTGGCAGCCTCGTGTGCGGCGGCGATCTGTGAGTCGCCGGGCGAGATTTATAACCCGATGTTTCTATACGGTCCTAGCGGCAATGGCAAGACGCACACCCTGCATGCGATTGGCCATGCGGTTCAGCAGCGCCATCCAGAGCTGCGCGTTGGCTACGTTTCCGGTGAGGCCTTTCTAACGGAGTTTCTCGAATCGCTGCGTGAGAACAGAACGGCGCAGTTCCGTAAGAAGTTCCGCCAGCTGGATGTTCTGCTCGTAGATGACATCCAGTTCCTAGGTGGCCGTGAGGCTACCGTCGAAGAGTTCTTCCACACATTCAATACGCTGCAGCAATCCGGACGCGCATTGGTGATTGCAAGTGACCGTGCGCCGCGTGACCTGCCGGGAATGGATGAACGCATTCGGACGCGCCTTGCGGCCGGGATGGTTGCTCAGCTTGCATCGCCGGAACTCGAGCTGCGGATTGCGATTTTGCAGTCGAAGCTGATGCGCGATCAAGCCGGACATATGGTGCCATTGAATGTTCTTGAGTACATCGCTCAGTGCGTAACGAGTTCCGTACGTGCGCTTGAGGGTGCATTGGTGCGCTTGCTTGCGATGGCGGGTTGTTCTGGCGAACCGATCACTATTGACCTTGCCAAAGATGCCCTTATCGATATTGCAGATAACGCCCCGGTAGCACCGCTTGCGGTTTACGGACATACGATTCGCCCGATACCACCGCACAAGCTTGTGGGCATCCTCCAAGATGTCCTTGAAGAAACATTGCACATTGATCGTGCAGCGCTTGTCGGCACGCGACGGGACCGCCCTACGGTGCAGGCGCGGCACATCGCGATGTACTTGATCCGTGACATGACGGGTGCAAGCCTTGCAGCGATTGGGGATGTCTTTGGAGGCAAAGATCATACAAGTGTGCGGCATGCGTGTGAAAAGGTCCAGCTCGCGATGAACACCGAGACGGCGTACATGCAACAGGTTCAGCAGCTGCGCAATAAGGTCACCTTACGGTTGACATCGAGAAGCATGGAATAGGCTGTTTTGTTATTCGCCACGCAAACTCATATTGGTACGCCGATGTGGGTTTTTCTTTTTTTAGATGGGAGATGTCAACTTTACACAAGATGCCAACTTTAGGTGCCTTTGCGGCTGATATCGAGAAGCATGGAATAGGCATCACGTGTTTAGAAAACCCCCACACTGGTTTGCACCTATGTGGGGTTTTCTTTTGCCTTAGCGACCAAGTCCTGGATGTCTGTTTCCCTCGAGGAGAGGCGTTTTGGCCGCATTCCGGGACATCCTCACGATGCATTGCTTTGACCTATAAATGACCGTTGTA
>CAIYBQ010000116.1 GCA_903924445.1 uncultured Armatimonadota bacterium
GAACGTGAAGGGCGCGCGCTTGCATCGAAGACGGGTGTTGGAACTCTACCGACTTTCTTGCTGACTAACGCTGCCGGCGAGCCGGAGGGGCGTATAGAAGGCTTTACCGATGCATCGCAGTTCAACGCGACGGTTGGCAGCCTCATCTCCGATTACGGTACAGCCGATAAGCGTGTCGCGATGGCTGTCTCAGCCGGGAAAATCACGCCGACCACAACAAATCTCCTCAAAGATCTCTTGATGAAACGTCAGCTGGGAGCTGCATCGAAGCTCATCACCGGTCTCGATAAAGGAAAAAACCCTGTGTTTCCGGTGGAGGCATACTTCACATTGGGTCAGCTGTTCCTACAACAACAATCTGGCGTAAATGCGCGGCGTTTTCTCGACCGTGGCCTTCAGTTGAAGATAAGCGGTCAGCAGCGTGGTGCTGGATTGTTCATCAAGGCACTCACTTACTATCAAGAAAAGAACTTTAAGGCTGCCATCACTGGACTTCAAATGGTGATTGATAATCCGGGTTCAGAACCCGGGATTGTTTCAAATGCGCGCTCAGGCATTGCCGATATCCGTTCAAAAATCAAATAGACGTAAGCCTTATATTTCCTACCGACAGTGTTACAATTCGCTGTCATGATTTCGATTAATCCCACCAATATTTTTCCCTTTTTGTCTGGCCTTCTGATTGAGCAGCAAGCCACGCGTGTTGATGCTGCACACCAGCTGTTGACCACTGGGACCGGGCCTGGAAACGATTTCATTGGCTGGTTGAATCCGGCAACTGTTGCTCCTGAGTCGCTCATTGATGAAATAATTGCGACCGCGGAACACCTTCATTCGCTAGCTGACAAAATGGTAGTCGTTGGCATCGGAGGTTCCTATCTCGGGACACGCGCCGTCGTTGATGCACTTTCTGCGAACCCGAATGCGATTACCTATGCCGGCCAGAATGTCTCTGCGGCGTATCATACGAATCTGCTCGGCGAACTGGACAACCAAGACTATGTCGTCAATGTCGTCAGTAAGTCTGGAACGACAACAGAGCCTGCAGTTGCTTTTCGTGTGATTCTCAATCACTTGAATGCGAAGTATCCAGCCGGCGCTTCCGACCGCGTTGTTGCGACCACAGATAAAAATAAAGGTGCTTTGCGCCAGCTAGCCACGCAGAATGGCTACAAGACATTTCCAATCGAAGATGCTATTGGTGGGCGTTATAGCGTACTGTCCCCTGTTGGACTCCTTCCTATTGCGTTTGCAGGTGTCGATATTCACGCGTTAGTTCGTGGTGCAGCTGACATGTATGCCTTGTGCGAAACAGGAGATATCTCAAGCAATCCAGTCCTTTGGTACGTGGCAACCCGAAATCTCTTGATGCAAAAAGGCATCAATATCGAAGTACTTGCATCCTTTGAACCACGTCTTCACTATCTTTTGGAATGGTGGAAGCAGCTGTTTGGCGAGAGCGAAGGTAAGAACGGCATCGGCCTCTTCCCTGCAAGCGTGGAATATACGACGGACCTGCATAGCATGGGACAGTACATGCAGGATGGTCGCCGTATTGTGATGGAAACCTTCCTGCGTGTCGAATCTGGTGAGCCGACTTTATTGGTACCCGATGGTAATCCAATCGATGAACTTGCTTATCTTGTGGGACGCGGACTGACGGATGTCAATGAGGCTGCATGGAAAGCCA
>CAIYBQ010000117.1 GCA_903924445.1 uncultured Armatimonadota bacterium
ATCGCGCCGGCTGAGTGTTTGGTTCCTGAAGATCAGGATGCGCTCGCGGATGCCATCGCTGCACGCTGCCCTGCAACCCTGACACGCATCGCCATGCGAAAGTTACCAAAGACCCCAAGGGAAGATTTGCTGCGCCATTTTGGTGTTACAACGCTCCGTGGTTTTGGCTGTGATCACTACAGCACCGGCATCGAAGCCGCGGCAACCCTGCTCGACTACGTTGAGGAAACCCAGCAAGGCGCGGTTCCGCATATCCGCACGCTTGCGATTTGGTCGCTTGACGACACGATGACCCTTGATGCATCCACGCGTAGAAACCTTGAGCTCACCGCTGGCCTCCTCGATCAGGCAAAGGGGAAGTCGCTGCTTGCGGTGATTGACCAGACGCGCACATCGATGGGCGGGCGGCTCCTTCGACGCTGGCTGGATGCGCCACTCTTGTCCGTTGGTGGAATCACTGAGCGTCAAGAGGGCATTGCTGCATTCTGTTCCGCCAGCCTGCCACGTGCCGATGTGCGTGACACCCTTCGGGAAATCGGTGACCTCGAACGCCTCGTCGCACGCATTTGCACGGGAGCCGCAAGCCCACGCGACATCAAGGCCCTTGGAACCAGTCTCAAGAAGCTGGACATCCTTGCCGATGCCGCCGCGCGGGTCGCAGAGCCCGCCATTAATGTCCTTGTCGCTCAGCTACATCCAGTAGGCACGCTCGCGGGTGACATCGATGACGCCATCGTGGATGAGCCTCCGCTCCTGGTGCGCGATGGCGGGATTTTCAAGCCCGGCTACGATACTGAGCTTGATGAGCTTCGCTCGCTTCGCCAGGGCGGTGCCGCGTGGATTGCCGAGCTTGAGACATCCGAGCGGGAACGCACCGGCATCCGCAACCTCAAAATAGGCTACACCAGCGTATTCGGCTATTACCTCGAAGTGCCCCGTTCGCAGCTAGAACTCGTCCCGGAGAATTACATCCGCAAGCAGACCACTGCGGCAGGCGAACGCTACTTCACACCTGAGCTCAAGGAAATGGAAGCGAAGGTGATGGGGGCTCAGGACAGGCAGGTCGCCCTTGAGGGAGAGCTTTTTATCAAGCTGCGCGAAATGATTGCGCGGGACTGGGCAGGAAGTGTTCTCGACCGGGCAAGGATTGTTGCCCAACTCGATGTCGCATCGGCTCTCGCGGAGCTTGCTGTCAATAACCGCTGGTGCCGTCCAGTGGTGGATGATGGAGATGTCATTTCCATTGTGGCAGGACGCCATCCGGTGGTCGAAAAGCTCGCCGGCGGGATCCAAAGGTTTATCCCGAATGACACGATTCTCGATACCGAGCAGACCGTGCATGTCATTACGGGTCCGAATGCCGCTGGTAAGTCGACGGTGCTGCGGCAGGTTGCGTTGATCGTGCTCCTCGCGCAGATTGGTTCGTATGTTCCTGCGGATGCTGCGCACATTGGGATTGTGGACCGCATCTTTACACGCGTTGGGGCACACGATGACCTTTCAAGCGGACAGTCGACATTTATGGTGGAGATGACGGAGACGGCTGAGATTCTCAATCACGCGACGGAGCGTAGCTTGGTGATTTTGGATGAGATTGGCCGGGGGACATCGACCTACGATGGTCTGAGTATTGCGTGGGCAGTCGCTGAGCACCTCAGTGAGCTTGGGGCGAAGACATTGTTCGCGACGCATTACCACCTTTTGAATGACCTTGAGAAGCAGCGGACGAATGTGCGGAATTACCGGATTGCGGTGCGTGAAACGGATGACCGTATTTTATGGCTGCGTAAAGTTCTGCCGGGGGGGACGGATAAGTCGTACGGCGTCCAGGTTGCCCGGATGGCCGGCTTGCCTCCAAGCGTAGTTGAGCGTGCAAAGCGCATCTTGATGCAGCTTGAGAAGGCTGGCGGAGCGCCTCGGATTGAGACGACGACTGCGACGCTACAGATGACGCTCTTTGAAGCGGCCATCCACCCGGTGGTTGAAGAGCTGCAGTCGATTGATCCCAATCGCCTGTCCCCGATGGAAGCGCTGCAGCTGTTAGTTCGTTTGCATACGGATGCAAAGAAGCGCTGAGATCGACGTGGGCACTTCGTCTTAAGCTACGAATATCAGTTGACCGTGTTCAATTCGTTGATGAATTGGCGGACACGTCTCACACTTCAAGCTAGTTTGACTTATTTGATGCACCTAAAGTATGTGTCAAATGCAACATAAATGGCTAGGTTGTGTGCGTTTGCAACAACATCGGGTGGAAAACGACCTAATCCGGGTAGCAGACGAAAAAGTTAGAAAAGTTTAGTCGCAGAGAGGCCCCAGGTTACACGAATCTTTGCTATTAGTGTGTCCCGACGCGAGCGCTCCGCTTTTGCAATGTTGCGATAGCTGACATCAACGACACTGCTTTCCATGCCTCAGTGCGTTTATTCCTCATCCCAGTACTTAAACCTTAATAAATGCATTTAACGACACTTTAAGTTGCACTTTGCAAATAAATACGTGTGTTAAATCCAGATTTATGTGACTAGTGGACTAACTGATTAAAGTTAGAAAAGTTTAGAGCGATATTTACATCAATTTTCTGAAATTGTTTGTTATTACTCTCCACGCAGTCGAACCCGACTCGATGCCAATAAGCAATGTCCCGGCAACCGTGTTGCCCATATTGGTCTGTGAGGTTGGTTGCCTGCGGAGGAATGATGCATTGTTTTGCGAGTCCAAGAGCTTGGTATGTCGGTGTGCTAACAGGATGCACACTTGGCATGTTTGGATATCCAGCTGTGGCCCAAGGCACTTGGTACACATCCAAAGCTGCCTGGCTGGCTGCGGTTACAAGTGTGCGAACGGATACGTTTTCGGACTCACTTGGCCGCGGTCGGATCCTCAACCGTTTAGGGGGAGACTTACAGATTTGGGAAGAGGGCCCAAATGGAACCACTCTCTACCGCGGTGTCAATAATGCTGGCGAAGGGTTCATCAGCGTCAATCAACAAAGCAATGTGTTGAATCTAAAATTCAACTCGTTTGCTTTTGCCGGTTACTTTGGCGTTGTAGATGTAAATGATCAGCTTCTAAACACATCCCTAATGGTTACGACATCGGATGGGATCCCCTACACGCTTGACCTTAGTGCAAGTGCAGGGACATTTCTTGGTTACTTTGGGGATGCCCCAATAACTTGGATTACCGTTGAGCAGCCCACCGCCAGTGGCTATTTGGCCCTGAATTCCTTTTCACTGGCAAAACCCGCTGGGGATGTTTCCGCTGCTGGGGAAAACGTAGCGCCGGAGCCTGGTACGCGTGAGCTCGTCATTTTGGGTACTGCTGCGGGATTGGCATTCATCATCATTAAACGGAAGCGACCCTTGTTCGCAGGCCTGTTCCCATGGCAAAGCAGTCGCGATTCATTCTAATTGGCCATTATTACAAAAATTTACAAATGTTTAGTCGTTGTAAGGCGTGTCAATTGGTAGTCAATTCCGGATGATAATAAGAGGACGGATGCCTGTCTGCAGAAAGCTATTCTGAAGCGGTTCCCCCTCCGTTCTATGCAATCCTTTTGGGTGCATCCATTTGACTCCTTACATGCACTTACTAAAATCTAACGTTCTACGCACTCTGTTCATCGTCATCACACTCGTGATGGGGATGTGTTTGCCTGCCCGGGTGGCAAGTGCGATTGACCGGTTTGCAATCCAGTTTGATGGCGCATCCACTGGAACGGGAAACGATGCCAAACCGCTGACAGTTGTCTTTGAGCTGACCGGCTTTGCCACTCCGCAAGGCGTGCTTACGATTTACATCGGGCAGCTTGCACTTGTGGATGCGGGTTCCACCGTGACGGAGCTCTTTGGCCCTTTGTCACAATATGCCCTTGATGCATCGATGAGTCCTGGGATTCTCGATCTCTCGGGTGCTACCGGACAACCAAGCCACCTCCTGTTTACGATGGGACGTAACTCAGATACCTACGCAACGCGCTGGGACCTCCGGATGGCTGGTGAAAAGGCAACGCTGGTCGGAACTGCTGGAAAGCGGACCTTTACATTTGTGGGGCGGATAAAGGGGTACGAGCCAACGGGTGATGTAAGCGAAGAGCTTCCATTGCCTATCTTGCTAATCGCAGGCGGCATCGGACTCGTGGCTCTCATTGCTCTTGGGTGGTTCTGGGACATTCAGGCAAAAAAGGCTGCTGCTGAAAAACTGCGGCGGCGTGCGCTGGAAGGCTACGCGGCTGCAAGACAAGTCAGCGGGTTCGATGCAAGTGGGCGGCCAATCTATCTTGCGACAGATCCACGGATGATTCGTCAGACACGTCAGAACAAAATCGTCGTGGTCATTCTTAGGGTCGCCTTTCTCGCCAGCATTTTGCTCTTGTTACGTGTGGATGCAGCTTGGATGCGGAATGAAATCCGCGAGGCCTTCCTGCGCCCGATGTCCCTTACGATGGACGTCCCGATTAGCTTTTGGCTAACAGCCGCAGTGGTTACCCCGTGGCAGCTCATCGCATCTACGGCTCTTCTGACCGCTCTCAGCCAAGGGTTCCTCCGTAGCACGAGCATCGACCAGAAGACGATTATCATCGCCCTCTCTGGCGTGCTGCTAGGTGCGGCCATTCTGTTTTTAGGCCTGATGGGGCATGCAACTACGGTTGGAATCTTGGGGATCTCCATTGTCATCGCCAGCCTGCTGATCTCTCACGTTGGTCTCCAGCGGCGGGCCATTTGGCTTTCTTTGAGCGCGGCTGTCCTCCTTTCCATTCCACTGCCAGAGTCCATCCTTGCGGCGATTCAGGGACGAATCGGGATTCCAACAACGGGGAAAATCGGGTACGTGGCGATTGCCATCGATGCGGCCATCGGAGTTGCCTTGGCTGTTTGGCTTGGGAAACATCACCGAAAGCGTGAAACGGCTGCAGGTACCCCCGCGGCCGCTGCCAGTGGCTTCCCATTCGACTACGCCGCCTTTTTTGCCGCACTGCTGTCCATTGGGGTTCTCACGGCTGGCTCGCTTCAGCATCGTCAGGTCCAGGCACAGTCAACCTGGATGCCGATTGCGCCATTGCAGATCGGGCAGTACAAGACGCGTCTGGTGGATGTCAATGCTGAGTTTCTGGCATTGGTCGGAAAGCCCTTGGCAAAGCTCTACGAGTACAAGGCTCCGCGTAACCCGAACATTGTGATGACGGTGGTGAATGGTGCCCATTTGGATGCGTATCATGACCCAACCATTTGTATGGCGCAGGGCGACTTTGTCTACCGCGGGCAGCTGTCGACTCCGCCAGGACTGTCTGTACGGCGGCTGGAATTCGCCAGTCAGAGCCGGCCAAGCCAGCGTCTGATTCTCGATTACTGGGAGCAGGACAAGGATGGCGGTATCGAGACGGCAGCCAAAATGGGTCGGCTAAAACATCTCCCCAATCGCATTTTAAAGGGTCTCCGCCAGCTTGCCGGTACGCCTCCGGTGGTGATTATCCGGGCGCAGGTCGAATGCGATGGCAGGAAAGCCTGCGCGAAAGCCGAGAATGCACTCAGCAACATCAGTCGCAATGTGCAAATGGGCATTCGTTGATGCTGGCTTATTCACAGCGCATGTAGTGAATCGTTGGCGGAAGTTGTTACCTAAGTAGTTTGAGACATCGGGAGCACGCCAGCGGGTGATGCGTCGAAGTGGTTAGGGTGTTCGATGATTGTAGCCGGCCCTTACTCGATCCGATGACAAATTCCAGTCGGTCGAAGTCTGTGATGTCGCAATAACGATTCCTAATACCTAGGGAACATGCGCTGAAAGCAAAACTTTACAAAAGTTTACTCAGATGATGAGTGCGTTAAGACCGGTGTTAATGAGAACATTTGGTGTGCCTGAGCGAATAGTTCTTTTGGTACACATCAGGTTTCTAGAGACCTGAGATCCGCTCTGCGATGTACAGGTGGCAACCGGTGTGCATCGTAGAGCGGCATTAAGGCTGATCTGGGAATCACTGTTGATCCCGCCGATCCATTACCCTTGTCAACGCTTGCTTCCTCTAGACTCTGAAGGGCCGTTTAAGGCCCATTGACCTCAATTCAGCCGCCGCTGCCACGGCCGCCGAGTTTACAGAGATCAGCTGTGAGCTGCCAGTTTCACTGCATCTAGCGTAAGCAATTCCATGTGGCGCGGCAACGAACTTGTCACCCATTGCACCCTCACCTGCTTGTTGACGCCAATCAGTTTTGTGATGACTTAATCGTTTACGTAACATCGTTACCTCGGGCGTAAATGCCACATTTAGCCTATGAGCATGGCTGGAAAATATGTATAAATGTGTGCTCTTAAGAAAGTTTAGAAAAGTTTAGACGCCCTAACTCTTGACGTAAGAAAGCACGTTGACCCATTGTGTGTGTGTTGGCGTACAGACATGTGCAGTCAGGCTGCGCTAGTCGACTCCGTCATCACCCTGAACTGAATTCATTCATCACGATCGTTCAGGGTAAGGCCTGCACCGTCAGGGATTTTCCAATCAATCCTTGGCGGTGCATGTTCTGATGGGGTTGTTGGATTCTCTGTCAGTGACTGCTGGCGTGGATGTTGTGGGAGGAATCATGACAAGCTGGAAGCGTGTTTACCTTGAGCGGATGAAGAATCTTGTTGGTCAGAGGTTTGCACCTAAAAGCACGTCTGTTCAAGTAATTACAGAGCCTCCGACAGACCATGCACTTTACTTTTCCCCGCTACGAACAAGCTTTACATTTCACTATGCGTATCGCATCGAGAGCATTGGCTGTCTGACTGCTGGTTTGGGAACCGAGACGAAGTTGTCGATTCACAAAAACGGAACGCAAGTGAACTTTGGGGTTGACTTGGAGGTTCCAAGCGAGTTCTCCTTCGACAACGACCATGCGTGGAGATGGATAACGTTGAAGAACCCAATCGATGTCGTCAGTGGTGACACAGTGCTAATCGAGATTCAGTCCAACTTTGTCTTTGGTGCTGCGGTTGCTGAGTCGTGTCTAGATGGTGTTACGTTTACAGGTTCGTTCCGCGCGGATGGTCTTCCATTCCGTGAGGCTGACAAGGCATTTGCGAATCTCCGTGTGAGTATTGGTCAGGACTTGGTAGCTGCATCGTAGGACGGTTTCCCTGTATGGCCTAGGCTATCCCAGTTAACTCCAGACCACTCCGCTACTTAAGGCCTGTGAAGTCGAAGACGGCAAAGTTATTACCAATGCGACCCGCGACAATACTGTTGTCGGATTTGTTGTAGTGAACCTGTCTGTCGGTGGTGAGTATTCCAGTTGAGATGTCAGTTCCGAAATACTTATTGATGTAGATGAGAGCCAGTCGTTGTCCGGGGCCTTCAAGAGGTTGCATGAGTGCGCTAAAGGACCCTGATCTTTCGCGGAAATACATCCCGACAATGCGCCGCGTCATCAGTTTCCGCGGGAGTCCTACTGCCATTGCGAGTGAGGAAAGGTTAGCCGATGGGCGTGAGCGATAGAAATACACAGAATTCGAGCCAAGTTGGGCAAGATCGTAACACCCAACTATATACATATCGAAACCGGGAAAGAGCGTCAGCAGCACATTAGATCTCAGAAAGTGCGTTTGAGTCTGGTCTGTTGACTTAATTTTTCCCGTTGCGGCATCAAGGCGCATCACGGTTGGCAAGCTGCGGACTACACCATCGAATGTACGGGTTGCCAATGGTCCAAACACCAACAGATCGCCATTTGTTGCGACTACAAGATCACACCGGTAGTCATCTAATTTGGCCGGGCTATCAATGACAGTCGTCCATTCCAGCTTGCCAGCTTTGGAATAACGTTGCACTTGCCAATCTGCTACATTTCCGACCCTTTTGAAGTTGAACTTCGTGCACGCGATGTAATTCTCACCGCTTGCTCCCTGGCTAACTGAGTTGAATTCGGTAAAGTCAGCCGTTAGCGGGAAGCGGTCAACGAACTCACCGGATGCCATCAGGTGCATCGTGTTCAAGCGGATATTCTTGGATCCATTCTGCCCAGATGTAAACAGCCATGCTCCACCCTGCAGGTCACTGACAACCCGGATGATTCCCATGGCGTTTTCCTGCGGTTTATCGGAGACTGCTTGTACGAGCAGCTTGCCCCTCGCATCAAATTTCAGGAGTGCAATATAGCGACCAGGTGCACGGTCTCGGCTACCTCGGTTAACGGGTTCCAAATTACTGTCCGTGCGAATCAAATGTGTTGATTTGTCCTCTGGCTGTCGTCCTATATCTGATGACACAAGATGTCCATCGGCTTGATACTTCAACACGGCGTTGTAGCGACCAGGGAGTCGCCCCAGCTTCTGTTTGTCAAGAATCTGGACATGCGCGCCTACAAAAATGTTGCCAAACTTGTCGGTTGTAATATCTGCGGGGAAGTACTGAACCCCTTCCGTCGTTGGAGTCAATGTCGACCATGTCACCTTGCGGTTACGGGATGTTTTCACCGTTAGAATTTGCTGGTCCAGGTTCTTGAGGCGGACGATTCCCGTTGTGATTGCTCCACCATCGGGCAGCTTGACTGTAGCCACCGCTTCGGACAGGATTACCTGATCTGCGGGTTTAGGTATGTATTCATATTGGATGTACCGTCCGATATAGGTTGGTGGCTGGTCCATAATCGGATTTCCCGTGGCCCGTGTGGATGGCTTTGGTTGATTGATTTGACCAAGAACAATGGGGGTGAGGAAGAGTCCGGTCAGGAGCAGTGCCGCAATCACCTGAGAAAAGTTGCGTGGTTCGGTCTTGTTGCCAACGCCAAATTCTTCTGCACCAGCTTCGATGTACAAGTCACCCGTATACCCAAGCTTCCTTAGGCGGTCTGCAAACTGTGTTGCTGCTTCGTTGTTGCTGCAGGTGACGGCAGCCTTCCAACCACGTTCCAGACATTGGATGCGAAGCGCATCGAATTCTGTGCGCTGGGTTTCAAATGCCTCGGGATAACCAGAGAGCAGAATCTGATCCGATGACAGTGCGTCGAACTCTATGGCGGCTTCCAGAGTTGCGGCTGCACTTTGGGATGAGAGGAGTGTGTTGCCGATACGCAGACACTCGATGTAGTCAATCGTGACCAGGGTTGTGTCGAATTTAACGAACCGTTCGGAGATAACGATGATTGGGCTGACACCAAGCTCCGCAAACGCATCTACCGCGGTTTTGCGCCACTTGTGCATGAGGACATCGCGGCTACGCTCATCGCTCAGTGGCCATGACTGCGCAGTGAGCTCTGCGCGCAACATTTCAGCATCTGGGGCTATTGCAAGTAATGCCAACACGTACCAAAGCTTACGCGTGAGCTTTACATCAGCCGGTGAGCCATCCAAGTAGACTTCTGCCCTACCCAACAACTTTAGTAACGGACGCATAACCACTATGTTACTTGACGACAGGAGGAATTGAGTCTCGTTACATCTTCATCTTTATGCTCTGGCATATACAAATTTTGAGGTTGAGCATCGGGAGTCTATTTATATGCTGGCGCCTATAAAAAGTGCGTTGTCCATTTGTATTTCTGTCGTTCCAAGGGTGGCTCCCGCGACCGTGGCCGGATTCGCGCATTCTGTTGCGGGAATCCGGGAGCTTCACGTTTTCGTCGATCAGCCATTGCGGAGCACGAGAACCGAAGTTTTGGGGCTCTCTATCACTTGTGTGCTCGTTGAGCCGAGGGTGATCCGCTCAAGGAGTCCATGGCCCTTTGCGCAGACCACCAACAAATCTGCATCAAAGCGCTCTGCTGCATCAACCAGCACCGTCGCTGGCCTTCCTTCCATGACGTGCAGCTGTATATCCGGAGTTACCCGCTTCATGAAGCGCTCCGTCTGCGCGAGGTGATCATGAAGGCGTTCACGGATGGCCCCAATGGTGTCGAAGCTGTCGACACCGATATCTGTGCTTCTGGCATCAACCGGGTTGAAGACAGTCACGAGGTCAATATGTGCAATTCCCCTTGGCATCCAGCCGATGAATTTGTGCAGGGCGGCATTGCAATAATTTGAGTGGTCGACTCCGATCACAATACGGAGATCACCGGTTCTGGACCGTTTTCGGCTGACAAGGACGCTGGCTTTAACCCCCGCGACTACCGTTGCCGCTGTGCTGCCAAGGACGAAGCGTTCAATCGGCTTTGCGATGTTGGCATCCACGCAGACCAGTGTCGCATCCCGGCTGTCTGAGAGGCTGACCAATTCGTATCTGGGATTTCCAATCGTGACATCGGTGCTGATGTAGTTTGGATCAACCCCTATATCTTGAATGTGTTGTTTGACTTTCGGGAGAAACTCATTTGCCTTTTCCACTTCGCTGTCCGCTTGCCAGGCCATGAAGTCATTTCCACTGACGATGTCATTGGGGTAACCGGCGACAAGGTAGGGGGAGACGACATGGAGGAGGTGATAGCGGACGCATGGGATGGCGAGTGCATGCAGCACTTCGATGCTGTCGGTGGTCGATGGGCCGTTGGTTGCGGCAATTCCAATGATTGCTTCCACTTTTGGTGGGGTTCCTTTCACCGGGTGGTCCAAGTGTCAGCTGTGTAGTCCATCGTCACTGGAGCTGCCCGTAGGTTTTCAACAAACCAGCGAAGTGTGTGGGTGAATGATTGAACGATCACGACGCCTGTAAACCAAATCAGTGCTGCAAGATTGATCATCACGACTGCCATCCCCCAGATGAGGGCGACCATGTGAAAGCGAAGCATTGCTGCAATTGCAGCGAGGGTGTCGCCGTATGGATTGTTTACTGTGGCATCCAAGGTGGGTGCCTGAGGTTGCCAAATCAGGCCCGCTGGTGCCGCTGTATCCAATACTCTGCTCATCCCGACCTCTTCATTAAACTGGTATGCCATCGTTGCCTCCATCACTGTTCCTTGCTCACAGATGCAGGAGAGATTTCCCGCATCGCTACAACAAAGTTGTTATTACCTACCCCCCGGGACGCCATTGTCCCGGGAGGCTGGCTCCTTCGGCTGAGCTCTATCAGGTTGCAATCCCGGGTCATGTGTCCACTGCAGGACTATCCCGCTGTGGCTGACTCCCAAGTACTGATATTTCCATCGCCGATGAACCGCGCTGAGGAAGGGAAACATTTCCAAGGTCAACTTGGCTGCCCGAAGTGTGTACTGGTATTTGCTGAGTTTTATGCAGCAGACTGGCGACATTGCCAACCGATAACCAATGGTATGTTTGAGTACCGAACCACACTGTCCGGATGCCACATCCGAGCTGTCTCCACCGCCTTCACACTGGGACCTTATCGTCGATGAGGGACACGCTTATCGGCCGTTTGGGAGATTGATATCGGCGAAACCGTGAATGCATGCACATTTGTGCACAGTAGAAATGGTTTCGATTCTTTCCGCATCGCGTTGAACAAACGGTTTTCGAGGATTTATCAGCATGGAAATAGTGCTGTACCACGTGTGCATGAACGATTTATGTGGTGATTTCTGGAATTGCGTGATGTTGCATTTGCAACTTGTTTCTAGTACCAATGCTGGGTTCAGCGGCACGCTACGGGCGAGCTCTTCTGGCTTTCCATAGCGCGTTGGCGAAGCGTTGCTCGTAAGATGCTGACATCGGTTCATTGGATGTGCTGTTTATACAAAGGCTCTTTGAGCACTCATTTGTGAAAGTTGCATCAGCAAGGATGCCATGAGCGTGTCTAGATAAGGCATCCAAGGAGGCGGTTTCGATAGAATGCACCAATGTCTGCTTACAATGTCGCCCTCGTCGGCGCAACCGGCGCAGTAGGCGCCGAATTCCTTCAGCTTCTTGAAACCCGAGATTTCCCACTTGGTCAGCTGCGCCTCCTCGCATCCAGCCGCAGCGCCGGCACAACCATCCGCTTCAAAGACCAAGACATCGTCGTAGAAGAGCTCACCGAATCCAGCTTTAAAGACATCGATATTGCCTTCTTCAGCGCCGGAGGCTCGCGCTCCAAGCAATATGCCGCCGCCGCCATCGCCGCTGGCGCCGTCGTCGTAGATAACTCATCCGCCTTCCGGATGGATCCATCTGTCCCGCTCGTCGTCCCGGAAGTCAACCCGGATGCCCTCACGGATCACAATGGCATCATCGCCAATCCGAACTGCTCGACCATCTTGCTTGTGATGGTCCTCGCTCCTCTCCTGAAGCTTGCCCCCATCCGCCGCGTGGTCGTCAGCACCTACCAGGCAGCATCCGGTGCCGGCGCCGCCGCGATGCGTGAGCTCGAGACACAAACCGCTGCAATCCTTGCTGGGAATGCTCCCGAACCTGAAATCTTCCCGCACCCGATTGCTTTTAACCTCTTCAGCCACAACACCGCCATCAATGAAACCGGCTATAACGAAGAAGAGCTGAAAATGGTCAAGGAGACGCGGAAAATCCTCTCCGATGACTCCCTTGCCGTGACCGCAACGTGCATTCGTGTGCCGATTCCGCGCGCGCATTCCGAGAGCGTCAATATCGAGTTTGTGGGTGAGCGGCCATCAGTGGCTGCGATTCAAAGTGCGCTAGCCGCATTCCCGGGTGTGGTCGTTGTGGATGACCGTGAGGCAAATGTGTTTCCAATGCCTCTGTATGCGAGTGGCCGGGATGAAGTCTTTGTTGGCCGGATTCGGGAAGACATTTCGTGCCCAAATGCGATCGATCTGTTC